>CAZWOV010000014.1:0-17825 GCA_964635645.1 uncultured Planctomycetaceae bacterium
CATCTGTGAAAAAGTAGCGGAAGGCAAAGGGAATTTCGGCTACAATGCGGCGACCGACACGTTTGAAGATCTGGTTAACGCCGGCGTTATCGACCCCACTAAAGTCACCCGAACCGCGCTTCAGAATGCCGCAAGCGTCGCGTCGCTTCTGTTGACGTCCGAAGCTTTAATCGCTGAAAAACCGAAAGCGGATGCTCCTGCGGCTCCGGCTGGCGGCGATATGGGCGGAATGTACTAATCGACTTTCTTTCAAACCGCTCTGAAACGAGTCGTTATTTATGAATTGTTAAGAATGAACGGCGAATTGGGATTTTTCCTTCCCCGTTCATTCTTAATTTTGTTTTAATTTTATTTTTGTCTTCAGAAAAATTGGCGCGTCAAAATGACAGAAGAAAAACATCCATGGTATGCGGACGGACTTCAATTTGAATGTCAGGAATGCGGCGGGTGCTGTTCCGGAGCGCCGGGATACGTTTGGGTCTCCGACGAAGAAATTCAGCGTTTGGCAGACCTTTTTGGTATTTTATTTAATGAATTTGAAGAAAAATTTGTTCGCGAGATCGGCAATCGAAAAAGTCTGATTGAATATCCAAACGGCGATTGCGTATTTTTCGACCGTTTTCACCTAAATTGCAAAATTTACCGAAATCGGCCCGTTCAATGTCGAACTTGGCCATTTTGGAGTTCCAATCTAGAATCGGAAAATGAATGGGAAAAGGTCGCGCGTCATTGCCGCGGATGCGGACGGGGAGAACTTTTTCCTCTCGAAGAGATTAACAAACGCAAAAACGAAAGACTTCTCTGAAAAATTCTTAAAATTTAACAAACTCCGCCAGATCCGGCCTTTTCCATAATTCATGATAAAAGGAACGGCATTACCCGAATCATGTCGAAGGCAACGCCGTTCCCATCAATATAACCATCAAAAATAAATCGTGATTTCTGCGCGATTACATTTTCTCAACAGTCTGAATTCCAAGAAGTTCCAGTCCTTTCCGAATGGTACGGGCAGTCAAATCACAGAGAACGAGCCGACTGTCGCGAACCTCTTTATTTTCCGCGCGAAGGACGGGACAATTCTCAAAAAACGAACTGTATCGGCTTGCCAGATCGTAAAGATAAGCGGTGAGAAAATTCGGTCGATTATCTTTCGCCACGCCCTCCAGAGCTTCTCCAAAACGGAGCAGTTCCATTGCCAGGGTGCGTTCTGAAGGATGCGTAAAAAGAAGTTTCGCGTTGGCGCGGATAGTTTCGGCGTCAAAACCGCCGCGGGTAAAAATGCTTCGAACGCGCGCGTAAGCGTACTGCATATAGGTCGCGGTATTTCCATTCAGGGCAAGCATTTTATCATAAGAGAAAACATAGTCGCTTTCACGATTCTGCGAGAGATCCGCGTATTTCAAAGCGGCAATACCAATTTTTTGGGCGGTCTCCTCAAAATCCTCTTCCGCAATACCGCTCGCTTCATTCTGACGAATCGCGTTTCTAGCGCGCTCGACGGCCTCGTCAAGCAATCCGTCAAGTCCCACGGTATCGCCGCTTCGAGTCTTAAACGGTTTTCCGTCTTCTCCCAAAATCGTACCGAACTTAACATGGCGAAGATCCGTTCCCTCGTATCCAAGCATCCGCGTCACTTCAAAGAAATTCACAAAATGCTCGCTCTGGCGATGATCCACCACGTAGTAAATCGCATCGGGTTTGAACTCCTCCATACGGTAAAGGAAGGTCGCGATATCCGTCGTTGCGTAAAGATACGCTCCGTCTTTTTTCTGAACGATCATCGGCGTTTCACGACCGGGGAAAAAGACGCAGACCGCCCCTTCGCTGTCCGTGGCAAGTCCCTTATCCCGCAAAAGCTGAACCACGCCGGGAAGGCGCGAATTATAGAAACTTTCTCCCTTCGTTTCGTCAAATTGAATATCGAGCCGTTCGTACGCATGATCAATTTCTTTCAGGCAGTACGGCATGATTTTTTCCCAAAGAGCGCGATTTTCAGGATCGCCGGAGTGAAGACGCTCCACTTCAAGACGGCATTCATCGGCGACGTTTTCATCCGCGTCCATTTCCTCCCGGGCGATTCGGTAAAGACGAAGAAGCTCCATAATCGGATCTTTGCTGAAGTTTTCCTCGTTAAGATAGTGTTTCCATCCGTAGAAAATCATTCCAAACTGCGTTCCCCAGTCGCCAAGATGATTGTCGCGAATCACCCGATTTCCAAGGAACGACAGAACGCGGCTGATCGAATCGCCGATAATCGTAGATCGAATATGCCCAACGTGCATGGGTTTGGCAACATTCGGCGAAGAAAAGTCAACCACGATCGTTTTGGGATTTTCGGTTTTAGCAATCCCAAGCCGATCGTCCTTTGCCGCAGATTCAAGCGTCCGGCTTATCCAGTCCAAACTGATTTTAAGATTAAGAAACCCGGGACCGGCAATTTCAACCGACTCGAAAAGCGCCGCGGCTTCCGGATTCTCCAAAACATCGGCGCGAATCATTTCCGCTACTTCACGCGGTTTTTTCCCGAGAGATTTCCCCATCGCCATGGCGAAATTGGCCTGATAGTCGCCAAATTTCGGATCGCCGCAACGGCTGATCATACCCAGGAATTTCTCAGGCGTATCGGAGTACTTTGCCAAAACCGGCTTGAAAATCTTCTCAAGGAGCGCAGGAATCATCTTAACCTCATCCAGTGTCAGGAAACAAAAAGTTTCTAACGAATAAAAAACTTTGAAAATACGTAAACGGAAAACATTCAGACGCATAGCCGAACGTTCATTGCGCTACTAATTATAGACGAAAATAAATTCATTTCAAGCCCCCCGCTTAAGAAGAGTCGGCTTAAGAATGAGCGACGCGGCTCTCAATCCTCTTAATGTTCGTAAACATCAAAAAAATTGAAAAATTTTACCGCTTTCTCCAGAATTGATCCCAATTCAAGTTCAATTCTTCCATTTTCGACGCAATCTCCTCACGAAAACGTTTCGCGTCAAGCGGATAACCAGCCGTAGGTCTGATTTCGGGCAAAAGAAGCCGCCACCAGATGTTGAAACGTTCCATGGAAATCTCCCGCAGGTACTTACTCGCCATGGACGCAAGCGCAACCGGAAGAAGCGTTTCCCCTTTCGCCTGAAAACGAATTCTTAACGTCGCGCGTTCTCCATAGTGAACGTATTCGCTGAACTCTCTGCTCTCCAGAACCGTGCAAAACGGAAGATCTGGAAAAGATTCCATCAACGTCGGAAGATAAAAATTACGGCCGCCATGTTTGTCGCAGAAAACGCGGACTTCCGGCAATTTACGCTTTTCAGAAACGCGTGAAACGGACGACGAAAATTCGTTGGACGCCTCCGTTGAAACGGAAGTCAAGCGTTCATCCTCCATTTTTTGAACTTCATGCCAACAATGAACAATCAGTTTCATCGTCGCGTCGGAGAGAACGACGCCCTTCGATCCGGCGCTATCGCTTTCCGCGTTAAATCGTTCCGGAAAAACCAGATCGGAACAAATCTCACAGAGCGAAACCCCGCTTCTGTCCATGGTCTCCGCCAATGCGTTGCCAAGTTCCGCAACCTGACCCCAGGAAAGATTTCTCGGAAGAATCAGTTCGCTTTCCGGCGTATGCCAGGGAATTCGCCTTCGTTCAATCGAATGTTCCGCTCCGCAGAGAATATCGCACGCGGCGCTGGATTCCAGAGGTCCCGTAACTTTTCCCAAAGCAGCCAGAGCGGCTAAAACAGCCGTTTCAAGAGGCGCGAGCGTTTCACGACGATGAAGTTTTTTCGAGTCGGCAATTGGAATAAACGTTCCCTCTTTTTTCTCTCGTCTCTCCGCTCTGTTTTGAATCACCGTAGGAGCCAACGCGTCGTAAAGCGTTTCTGGATAAAATCCGTCGTTTTGTACGCGCCAAAGCGTTGCGGAAACTGCCAGCGGCCCAAGATTCGGACCGTAACCGGCTTCGTCAGTACCAATAAGATAAAACATTTTACGCGTAAAAAAATAACTGTCCGTCAAATGTCCGTCTCAATACGCTTTCGCTCGCGAAAACTGCCAAAATCTTCATCCCAGAGATTAAAACGCAATCTTCACGAGCGAAAAATAATCTTAAACAAACCAATGACAGAACTATCAAAAAATTAATGTTTTTTCGCTTTCAGAATCCCTAATCCCATCCCGAAAGCCAGAAGTAACCAGGAAGCCGGTTCCGGAACGCTCGAATCGGAAGGAATCGCCGGGACGTCCGGGTCAACGCTTCCAAACCAACTGAAAACAAGGTCGTCCAACGCCGCGTAAACGGGAAAATTAAGTCCCCAATCTCCACGGTCGGAACCATTAAAAGTAAACGTCAACGACAAAATATCTTCAAACGTTCCTCCATCCGCAAGATACGGCTCGTTATTAGCAGAAAAAATTCCATTCGCCATATCCTCCGCCATCTTCTGGTAATCCTCGTCGGAAGAATCCTCGCCGTAATACTGCGCGTCGTAAAGTTTTGTTTCGATATTTTCAAAATTTGCCGTAGTCCATTCTTTAACAATATCGTCTCCAAGCAGATAATCGTAAAGCATCAAAACTTTCTGTCCAACCTGAACGCCTTCCGAATTCCACCCCTGAACAATAAGCGCGGCCCAGTTGTCCGCCGAGGCTTCCGCACAAAACGAGTTGCCGTACGTATCAATCGCCAGCCCTGAAACCGTGTTGGTAAAATTAAGCGACTTGAGAGAAACCGGAGCCTCAAAAGAAATCGTTCCTCCAGCCGCCCCGACCGTAGACGAACCGTAAAGGACCGCGTAGGAATCGCTTCCACCGGCGCCCCCTACCGTTACGGAATAATTATCGTTCGGATAGTTCTCCGTCCCGGCAACCGCGCCAAAATAATTTGCTGAAGAATAACTGGAATTCGCAAGCGTTTTTTCTCCGCCGACTACGGTTCGGACGTATTCCGTATTCTCAACATTCACGTTGGAAATCGTAAATCCTCCTCCGCACGTCCACGAATCGCTATAGCCGAACCCGGGATAAAGAACGCCCCAGTTCGTCATCTCTGAATTGAGAGTAATCGTCCCAAAAGGCGCGGTAAACTCATGCCGGTAGGAATAATTTCCGCCGGTTGTTTCTTCCGGAACCGTTCCCTGAAAAATCGCGTTCGTTCCCGAAACGTAATTTTCAAATCCCAAAGTATACTCAACAGCGGCGAAAACGGATAACGTCGAGCCGCCGAACAATGCCAACGCTACGGAAAATGCAAATATTTTCAGAAGAACCTTCCGCCCCGAAAGCATAATTTTGTTTTTCATAAAGTCTTTCATAAAAAATCCTCCCGAATCTCCATTCAGAGAATACCCGTTCAAAACGAATACTGATAAATATCGCCGTAATCGCGTGTAATCATGGCTCCAAGCACATCCAGACTTATCGCCTGACTCAAAAAATGAACGGACGCGTCTCCAAAAGTCGTATGCGCTCCGCCAACATGAAGACTAAAAATCTCATTATCGTCGTCAGGAGCCTTATTGATTCCGTACGCAACCTCAAAAACATTGTTTGCAGAAATCCACGCCCGGTCTCCATAAACATAGGAATCGTTTCCCCGCGCGTCTTCCGCTAAAAAAAGCGTCGCCGACATTCCGTCCGCAATATCTCCAATCGACAACGCGCCGGTTGTTCCCGTAACTCTGCCGAAACTGTTCTTCGTCTGAATCCCAGTAAAAATCATCGCTCCATTCTGTTCGCCGGACTTCGCTTTTTTCGGCAATGTTGTTCCGCAAACGGCTCCGTAATAAGTCTGTCCCATTCCATTGACAAGAGCTTCCGACTTCCCAAGTTCCGGACAAAGATACGTCGGCACGATTACTTTTGCCGCCTCCGCATTCGCCGCGGCGTCAAAAGCAACGGTCTGGTCAATCTTCTGATAGAGAGCGTCCTGTTCAATAAACGGCAGAATAAACATCGACCAGGCGTAATTCCTACCGCCCTTCATCAGATATTGGTATTCAAAACCTCCCGGCGGCAATTCCCCGCCGCGCACCGTTAAATACTGATCGATTCCCAAAGCGCATTGTTTCAGATTGTTCGCGCAGCTTATCTTTCTCGCGCTGCTTCTTGCCATCTGAACGGCAGGCAAAAGGAGTCCCACGAGCGTTCCAATAATCGCAATAACCACCAGAAGCTCAACAAGCGTAAAAGCGCTCCGAACTTGACGTTTCCCGAGCATGACCAGATCCATTCTCAAGAAAAAACCTTGACATTGCCGAAATACCGCGGCAAAATCCAGAACAGCCGACGGTAGGTCTCCTGACTCTCGATTGAATATAGAACCTTCTCATCGCAAAACACGACAATGGTCATGGGATACAGAACTCCAGACGTGATATTCAATATGCCGTTATGGAAATAAAACTGAGAGACCAGACGTCCGAAAAACACGCCCGAAATTCTTTGCTAAACAGGTTGTGCCCAGAACAGTCTCGCTTAAATTTCATACTCGGCTTTCGATAACAGTGGCGGCAACCGTTCCGGATTCTCACCGGATTCCCTGTTATTGCGCGCTTTAAGCAAAAAGCGTCGCACACCGCGGCTGATAAAAAAATAGTGTTGAAAAACGTTCTGCTTCTCAACACGTTGCAAATACCGGAGGTGGGAGTCGAACCCACATGTCATTGCTGACAATGGATTTTGAGTCCATCGTGTCTGCCATTCCACCACTCCGGCGCATATCTTTCATACTTTTCATGATTCTATCACGATCTGTTTTTTTTTCAAGGGGGGGTGGAGCGTTTTAAATAAAATTTATGCGTGTTCATCTTTTTCAAATAAGTTGAAAAGAAAAATTAATACCGTTTTTCTACTTCCAACCTCTTTTTTATCTCCACCCCGCCGTCTCCGGAAAACAGGATTCGCTTCAACGTTCGACAGAAAACGCTTTATTTCTGCGACATTTCAACGCTATCGTTCAAACGAAGTTTCTGCTCGTCTGAAAGTAAAACGGGGTCCGCTTTACGGTAAAATTTTCTAGCGTGTTCTTTCACCAGATCCTTCTTGCGTTTATCGTCCAATTTCATAGAAAGTTCCCACCATAAATCCCCAGTCGTGATAAAGTATTCATTATCATCCAGGTCGGCGCGTCTTTTCAGCTCAAACTGCGCCGCGCGATTGATTGACGCCTGTCGGGCTTTAGCCAGATACGGAACGGAACCTTCCACATCCGACTCGCTCCAGAGCCACATCGCATAGCCGACGTTCGCTTCGGGATCTTCCGGATTTTTTTCCAGAATGCTCTTAAATTCCAACGCTTTCAAATAACGCGCCTGATGTTTTTGAAGCGTCGCTTTTTTCACATCGACAACGGCCAGATCTTCGTCGGTCAAACCATTATTTAAGCCCAACTCACGAAGTAAAACGCAAAGCTGGAACGCCTCTTCAAAATGCTTTTCCCACCCCAGCTCCTCTGCGGTTTTCAGAACGCGCGGCATAATCTCTTTCAGAAAATCCGGTTCCAGAACCAAAGACTTCTCTTCAGCTTTTTTCATAATTTCCAGATACGCCTGTCCCTGAACAATCGCAAAAAGAGCTTCCGCTTTCTGATCGTCCCTGTTGATTTTTTCATGCGCCCGACTCAAAAACTCCAATATCATTCGAGGTGAAAAAGCGTTTTTCGTACCGTCTACGGCAACCGCCGACTGACTTGCCTTTTCGCTGGAAACATTTTCATCCGCCGCCTGCAAAGCCGTCGAATTCACGCTGTCGCCAGGCAAATCTTCTTCGGTATTTTTTGAAATAGACAAAGATTCCGCTTCATTCTCTTCGCCGCCGTCCCCGGAAACCTTACGATTTTCAGCCGCTCTTCCATAAAGAGGACTCCGCAGACGAACGTTTTGTTTCTTTGAAACAGAAAACGTTTCCTCCGAAACTGCTTTCTCTATCTCCGTCCCTTCCGGCAAAAGAGCCGCCCATTCATCATTCTCCTGTTCATTCTTGACCGATCCGACATTTGTCATATCGTCTGGAATCAACGCGTCAAATTCATTCTCAAACGTTTCCGAATCCGTATTTCCACTTTTCGCAACCTGAGAATGAACGGCGTTTTCGCTATCGTTCACAGAAGAAGCAACTTCCGTTTCAGGCGTAGCGGTAATTCCATTCGACTGTCCGCGAATATCGACAAAATATCCACCATCCCGAAAATCGCTGGCAAACGCCGGTCTGCAAACCAGTCCGTCAAGCGGCGTGGTGAATGGCAACGCAGTCTGAACCTTAACTTCTTCACGAAAAATAATCGAGCCGTCCGGATTACGTTTCACGGTTAAGGCCATCATGCACATCACGACCATCCCCATAAGAAGAGCGATCGTAATAAGTCCAAACTGCCGAATGCGATCGCCCCACCCCGCCCTTCGATGACTCTTCCAGACAAGGTTCCCGTTACCGTGAAGAATCTGCGTATCGTATTCAAATTTCAACGCGGGATCCGTCAGAATCTGCCGAGCCTTTAGAATCTGCCGAGCCAAAAAAGCGTAAGCGTCCGAATCGTTTTCCATTTCCTGAAGACGGGTTAACGCCAAATCTACCGCGTTGGAAATGCTTTTTAGATTCGGCTCCGCCTCCATTAATCCCAAAATTTCATAGTAACTTGGAATCCGGTCTTCCGGAAATTCCTCTCCCAGCCACTTTTGGTAGTATTGCGAATAGTCCATTTCGTATTTTCTGCTTCTTTCCTCAAATTAATGAGAACTATGGTTTTTAAAAATTTCCCGTTTCTGCATTATTTCCAGAATCTGGAAGGCGAAGCGGTATTTTCAACCGGAATCTGAAGTTTTTCGCCGACAGGCAATAGGTTCAGATCCTGAATTTTCTCACGATTCAGCCGGTAAATATCCGGCCAGCGGGAAGCGTCTCCCAATATCTTTTCCGCAAGCTCTGAAAGCGTATCGCCTTTTTCAACTACATAAAACTGAATAGGACGCGACTCCCCAGAAACGGTCGACGGAACATAAACGACCTGCGACGATTGGGGACAAAGCGTCGGGAAACAGCTTCGTAAAAATTCCAGATCTGGTATCTGAAGACTTATTCCCGCTTTTAAATCATTCGAATCTGGAACAACGTCGCTATTATACCGCGCAAGAGCTTCTTTGTATGCAGGAGTTCCGTAAAATTTGTCGGAAATTTTCCAATAAGTATCACCTGCATGCACCGCATAATCGACACATTCATTACTCTTTGCGCCATTGTGCTCATTTACGCCGTCGCTCTTTTTGCCGTTAATTTCCGAGTTTAATTTAAACTGCGAGTTTTGTGCATTTTGTTCTCCTGACAAATTTGTCATTTCATCCAAATCTCCCAGTTCACCCAACCCAAAATCATCTGCGTCGTTTTCTTTTTCTGGAACGGAGGAAGGAGACAAGGAACTGGGTTGAGCCAAATCCGACGCCGGGGAATCTGAGGACGTTTGGAAGTCGCCCGAAATTTTTCCAGATACTTCCGAATCATCGGAAGAAGCGTCCGGACGTCCCAATCCGGCAAGCGAATCCGCCTCCAATTCCGAAGAACCATTTTCTTTTCGAGATACGGACGACGCGGAATTTTCCAAAAAACCGCCGTCCGCGGCAAGATTATCTTCAGAAATTTCAGACGAAAGTTCATTAAGTTCTGCCAATGAATTTTTTGAATCTTTCTTCCCCTCAACCGACGCGTCGTTTAAGGCGGGAGGTTCCATCAACGAATCCGTTTCTTTCTGATTCGACTTTTCCGCTGCAGAAAAAGTTGAATCAACCGCCTGATTTTCCTGGACTCCCGCGTCTGACGCAGACGCGTCGGCGGCCTGGTCGCTCAAATTTGAAGATGGATCGGCAGATTTCGATTCGTCAAAATTGTTATTCAAATCAATCCCCAATTCAGAAGCGTCGTTCGAGACGGACTCCTGCGAATTCTCTGACGTCGGCAAATCATTCTCCTCGACAGATTTGTTATTTGATGCGGAATTCGAGTTTTCATTTTTTTCCAACGCGAGAGAGTTCATATCGGAAACAGAGGGCAATACCGGATCTGCATCCGTAGATTGATCCCATTCGCTAACGTTTGAACCGGAAGAAACGCCGTCTGGAGTCAGAAGAGAATCCGGAACGGTCCTCCGCCCTCCATCCGTAGCCAAAGTCGGCCCTATAGAAACGGAATTCTCATCACCCGGAAGTTCGGAAACATCCATTGTCTTTCCGGAATCTTCGCTTCCCGAAACTTTACCGTCAACCTGAACGTCCGAAGTTTCGTCTTGAGCAAAATTACCTTTGGCCCCGCTCGACGCGGCAAACGGATCTTCCGATTTTTTTTCAACGTCGTCGCCAGAAAGAGCCCGTTCGTTTCCGGCGTTGGAATCGAGCGAGGTTTCCGGAATACCGTCAAGAGCTTCGCCGACCGTAATATCGTTCGAATCAACCGACGAAAACTCGGAGTCTGCAGTCGGCGCAGTTGAAGAATCGTCGTCCTGAACGGATTTTTTCTTCTCAGAATCCGAAGGATTCAACGATTCGTCAGACGTTCCCAAAATCTCTGAAGACATTTCCGACTCGGTATTCAACCCGGATTTCCGATCAGACTCATTTTCCGAAGACAGAGGTTCCGAAGCATTTTCCTGCAAATTTTCCATCGCAGAAAAAGATTCTGATTCCTCTGATTCATCGGTTCCCGACAAATCAGAGGAATCCAAAACATCCAACCCCGACGCGTCGTCGGAAACGTCCGTCGAGTCTGGAGCGTTCGCATTCTCAGCCGCTTTTAGGTCGGCGGAAAGTTTCTTACCGTTCGATTTGGATGCTGTTTGCCGTTCTCCTGCGCGAGGAAGCTCGAAGTCGTCAATCGAAGCGTCCGAACTTTCAAGTTCTACCTTTCCATCTTCATCTTCTTTCAAAGACGACTCCGAGGAAGGATCGTCCATTTTTTTCGCAATCTTTTCTTTAGAGCCGCCAATTCCCGACGCTAAATAAATAACGCCGGCGATTAAAAATAAAAGCGCGACGGCAACGGTTGAAGCTCCCAGAATAAGATACGTCTTTCTCTTTTCACGTCTTTCGTCTTCAAAGGTTTTATCGGGAACGCCGGGAATACTGTGTTCCGACGTTTCCGCTTTTTTTGTCTTTTTAACCGTTTCTTCTGCTTTTACTTCCGTTTCAGCAGTCGGTTCTCCCTCTTCCTTCGCTTTTTTCTTTCGGAACAAACGTAATTTGCTCTTTTCGACGAATTTTCCGCCGATAGCCAATATTTTTTGAGCAAATCCTTTCCCTTTCGATTCCGTAACTTCCGCGGTTACCGTTTCGTCTTCCGCTTTGGACGTTTCTTCTTTTTTCTCGACAATTTCCGCAGATTTGTTTGCAGTGGGATTTTCCCTCTCCGCAATCTCTCCTGAAGAAATTTCCTCCCGCCCGTTTGAAATCTCTATTCCGTCCGACGTATTTTTCGATTTCCGTTTAAACAATTCCGCCGCCCGACGAGCCAGCTTTAACGCGCCCGTCAACGCCGTGAAACATTTCTTCACGACGAATTTCTTTTCACCGTCTGCATTTCCTTCCGTTTTTGCGTCGGATTTTTCCTGCTCCACGTTTTTCTCATGAATCATAGCCCAAGCTTCCCGCTCTTCCGAAACCGTCGACCTGGTTTTCGAAGAATCGGATGAGGCGGCTTTTACGGATGAAATTTTCGAATCGACGGCAGTTTCCCGACGTTTCTCCGACGAGACGCTCTCCGGTTCCGACGCCTCTTCAGTTTCGTCCCAACCATCGTCCGTATTCTCGTCAACGTCCACAAATTCTACGTTATCGACCTCGTTTCGATACGAGAATTGGTAGTCTTCGTCCCGACTTTCGTCCTGGTAATCATCGTAATCGGCCCGACCGTAATCTCCATAAATATCGTCGTATCTATCGCGTCGGCCGCCGCCTTTATTTCGATTTTTCTTTCCCACGGGCTTACTCCTCTGTGATTTCAGCAATCCGTAATTTTGCACTTCGGGAACGCGGGTTGCGCTCAATCTCCTCCGTATCTGCTACTATCGGCTTTTTATTTATGATTCGATAACAATTTTTTTCACGAAAGGCGTCTTTTACCCGTCTGTCCTCAAGCGAATGAAAACTCAGGATAGCGATCCTGCCTCCCGGCTTAACGCAATAGGGAATTTCACGAAGAATTTTTTCAAGAGCCTTAAGTTCCCCATTAACGGCAATACGCAAAGCCTGAAACGTTCTCGTCGCGCGGTCGATCGTTTCATGAGGCGAACGGGGAACGCAACGGCGAACAATTTCCGCCAGTTCGCAGGCCGTCCGGATCGGTTTCTCACGCCGAACTTCACAGATTTTTCGGGCAATCCGGCGACTGAAACGTTCCTCTCCATATTCAAAAATAAGATCCGCCAGATTTGCTTCTTTCATCGTGTTCACCAGATAGGACGCGGGTTTTCCCTCATTCGTACAGAAACGCAAATCAAGCGGACCGTCTGAATTAAAGCTGAATCCGCGCTCACGATCAGCCAGTTGATCGCTGGAAAGCCCAAGATCAAGCATCATGCCGTCCGCTTTATCGATTTTTATTTCGTCCAGAACCTCCTGAAGTTCGCTGAAATTGCTTTCCGCGAGAATAACAGGAAGTCCCTTGAGCGTCCTTTCCGCACGTTCGATCGCGCCGGGATCGCGGTCCAAAGAAACGACCAACCCATTTTTGCCAACCCGCTCCGCCAAAGCCCGCGTATGTCCGCCGCCGCCGAGAGTTCCGTCCACGATAATCTGTCCAGGCTGAGGATTCAAAGCTTCCATAATCTCGCGAAGCATTACGGGAACATGAACCGTATTCGGCATGGAGAGCGCGTCGGAACTCGACTCCTGCTGATTTTCTGACGCAAGAGACATTGACGGAAAAATGGAATGGAGATCTTTCGACATGGCTAAACCCCGAAATTTGTTTAAAAAGGATAGTATGCGTCTCAAAAAACCAAAAGACAGACGTTTTGATTTTACCATATTTAGAAATTTTTGTCCAGAGGGATCTGTTCCTTTTCAAAGATCATTCAGTCGGATAAAAGAAAAACCGACTATTTCGCATCAAATTCTCTCCTTAGAAAACGGCGGTATTAAAATTTGGAAACAGTATCTTTATTTAGAAACAATATCTTCACATATCTTTCAGCAATTATTTTTCCTCCTTCGGGCAGATGAAGCGACGCGCTCAAAAAGCTGAACCGTCTGAAACCCTTCCGAACGATAAAGATGAATCGCGCGTTCATTCGCAGCCGTTACTTCCAAATCAGCCCGGACAAGTCCAAACCTTTGATAACCGCTCAATGCCGCCCCAAGCAGAGCGTGTCCCAACCCTTGGCCGCGATGTCTCGGAACGACGCCTACATTCTGAATCGCCCCCGTCCCGGAAGAGGAAACAAGCCCCTGAATCGACGCGCAATACTCTGTAAAATATGTGTTTTTCGGATGATAAACAATCAACCAGGTTGCGTCTGGCAAAAAATTCGGTTTGGACATGATACTTTCCATCACGCGCCGACAGCCGCGATACGTTCGGAAATTCTCGAAAAGACGCGCGTCGATCTCGTCGCGGAAGCTCAGATAATGCTCCGTCGCATGCGCCTCCAGAAGCGCGGGACTCCATTTCTCAAAATAATATCCCTCCGGTAATTCCGGCGTTAAAAAAGAATGACGTCTCAGATCTATTTCCATCCGATACCGTTTGAACGTCTCCACGAACATCTCTTCGCCTTCCTTACCATCAGACTCTCTTAATGGGCGCCGCAAAAAGATCGTACTCGTCGCAGTCTACGATTTCACATAAATAAAATTCGCCGATCTCCAACGTTTCAGAAAACTCCTCGTCGGCCGAAACATAAACGACGCCGTCGATATCCGGAGATCCGAAAGGCGAATGTCCAAGAAAAACGCCCTCTTCCTCCGTTTTTGCGTCAATGAGGATCTCCATTGTTTTTCCAATCTGTTTTCGCGTCCACTCTGCCGAAATTCTTTTCTGCGTCAAAATCAGCTCGTTCGTCCTCTTAAGCGAAACCTTCTCCGGAACCTGTTTCTCCATTTCCGCAGCGGGAGTCCCTTCCTCCGGCGAAAACTGAAAAACCGCCGCGTGTTCAAATTTCTGTTTCCTCAAAAAAGCCAGCAACTCTTCAAATTCCGCCTTCGTTTCACCGGGAAAACCCGCGATAAACGCCGTTCGAATAACCAGATTGGGAATTCGTTCTCTCAATCGGGTCAAAAGCGCGATCGTTTCCCCGCGCCCGGCCGAACGGCGCATGGAACGAAGTATTCGGTCACTAATATGCTGAAGCGGCATATCGACATACGGAACGACTTTGGAAGTTTCGGCAAAAGCGGTAATCAGATCTTCACTGAAATCCTGAGGATAAAGATACTGAACGCGAATCCAACGGATCCCCTCCACGCCGTTCAGAAGCCGCAGAAGATTTGCCAACGTATTTTCCGTCCGCGTCCCGTCCGAATTTCGCAGATCAATTCCATAACGGCTCGTTTCCTGCGCGATCAGAATTATTTCCTTGACCCCCTGAGACGCCAATCGGTGCGCTTCATCCATAATTTCCGTCATCGGCTTACTTTGAAATCTTCCTCGAATATTCGGAATGGCGCAAAACGCGCACCGTCGATCGCATCCCTCCGCGATTTTCAGATACGCGATATGCGGCGGAAGGAGCGGAAACCGATTCGGATCCGACGCGATTCCCAAGCGCTTTTCGCGATACGCCTCGCCCAAAGGTTCTGTTTTCTCAAAAATCGGCAACGAAGAGTCGATTAGCTCCAACGCCCCGCTCGAAACATTACCGTCCAGACGCTCTTTTTTCTCAATACCGTCTGAAATTCCGTCCAACTCCATTTTTTCAGCAGAGTTGGAATTCATGATCTCCGGAAAAATTTTTCCAACCGCCTCTAAAACGGAATCTCTGGAAAAAACATCCAAAAATGCATCCGCGCCGGGGCAATTCGCAATCAACTTTTCCTTATCGCGCGTCACGAGACACCCGGCGACAATCAGACATCGAAGCGGAGAATTCGGGTCCATTCGCAACGCCTCCATCTCGCGGATATTTTCCATCGCCTCATCGCGGGACGCGGCCAGAAATCCACATGTGTTCACGATCACAATATCGGCGTTTTCCACATCAAAACAAGGTTGAACCGAATACCGTTGAAGCAGACCAAGCATCTGTTCGCTATCGACCAGGTTTTTAGGACATCCAAGTGAAATAACGGCGCATTTGAACATCGAAACTCTCTTAAAAATGAAGTTAAATTAAAAATAAAAAACTCGGAACAAATCTGAATTTCAAAAATTTCTACTAATAAGATACTCCAAATTTAAAAATCGAAAAGGCCCCGCGGAAAGATTTCAACAAAAAAAGTTAAAAAATTCCCAAAGAAAAACATTTGAACCGCGAAAAATCCAACTCTATTTATTTTTCATCGCGCTCTTCCCGCGACAAAATATCTTTTTTCGGGCAAAATTTCCCACCTTTCGATTCCCAAATTCCCCGTTAATTTAAAATTTTTCGATATTAAATATCAAAAAACGCTCAAAATCTTTCTGTTTTTTTATTTTTTTTAAGTTTTTTGACTTTTTTGAAAAAAAATGTTCTTTTCTCTCTTCTTACCCTTTGACATTTGAAAAAAATATGCCATACTGAATGTGTTGGCTGAATCTCTGAAATACGTATCCTCCAAATTATTCAAAATTCGGAGCTCGGTATTTCTATTTCAGTCAAAACGCGGTTAACTGTTTTCTGTCGTAAAAAAATGTTTTTTCTGAAAAATGTCAAAAAACAAGCGGAAGAAATCATTTTTCTGACGATAAAAAACATAGAGAGTTCCGGTTGAGAAGTTTCAAAATTTTGATTGCGTATTCATAAGCTCATCCGTATTCAGCGGAAATCGCGCAATGGGTCGAATGTTTCCCCATGCGTGATTTCGGGACTGCACCCGGGAAAGTCCCAAACCGGCGCTGTTTCGGTAATTTACCTGAATAAAGGTTAAACGAACGTATCAAAATAAACTTTTCATACTTTTCGAGGTTCCGAACCGCAGACTTTCCTTCTCTGTCGGAGTCCATAAAACATATCTCCTACGTACGGGAAACCGGCGGCCTTTTTGACTCCAAAGATTTAAACTCCACGAAAGTCTGCGAGTTTCGAAAGGGGAAATTGAAAGGATTCCCTATATCCAGACGGTTTTTGCAAAATTCAGTTGGTTTCTGACAATCAGACAAAAAAGGAGGTTGATTTTTGTCTGAAATGTCGTTCGGTTCAAATTTTTGTTCCGTAAATTTCACTGAAAGGAGTCTTTCATGAACATCCAACGAATTCGGTCCGGCCCTGTTCAGGGGGGATGCTGAATTTTCAGTATCCCGTAAATACGTTCTTAGTATTTCAAAACCCTTGAATCAGGAGATATTTTTAAATCAGACTGTTTTTGATTATTTAACAAATTCCGTTTAGTTTCTTTTCTGAGCGGCCAGGAACCGCCAAACAGAAAAATTTAACGCGACGTGCTTTCAACGTCTCCGCTTTTTGCAGAATCATTTCGGAGAAAAGTACCCTGCGCCGGACTAGTCCCTTTCAATGGGATGGACAGGTGGAAACCGAATTAACGGGTAGTGAAGTTCCCTTGCAGGCGGTGAGACATTGAACGCACGTTTGGTTTTTATATACAGACGATTTGGAAATATCTCTATCAAAAATCGGAGACGTTATTTCCCTGAAAAATCCACTTATCGTTACGTTTGCCGTGTTTTTAATGTTTTAAGCAAAATTTGGGCATAATATGAGAAAAAAGAACGAAGCTCCTTTAATTATTTCCGTTTCTGGACTACGCGGACAGGTCGGATATTCTCTGACTCCGTCGGTCGTCCAATGTTACGCTTTTGCTTTCGCAAGCTTTTTACGTATTCAAAATCGTGATTCCGGAGGCGTAGAGGGGAAAATGTTCCTTATCGCTTCCGACGGCCGAGAAAGCGGGCAATGGATCGCAGAAGAAGCGGTGCGCGGATTGAAAGCCGCTGGAGCAAAAGTTCTGAATATCGGAATTGCCGCTACGCCAACCGTTGGATTCATGATTCGACATTTGAAAGCGTCGGCGGGCATTCAAATCACCGCCAGTCATAATCCTAATCCATGGAATGGAATGAAGCTGTTTAATGAAGAAGGACGCGTTCTCCCCAAAGCAAGCGGAGAAAAAGTCAGACTTTACTACCAGCGTCTGAAGGAAGACGAATTCACACTCGATCCGGATTTTGAGGAAGATAAAGATAACGACGAAAATTCTCCTAATGAAAATTTACCAAAACCAACTACGTTCCAGAAACCGCATATTGACGCAATTTTAAAATTGGTTGACGCGAAAACAATCAAAAAATGCGCGTTCACGGTTCTTCTTGACTCAAATCATGGTTCAGGAAGCGTTTTGGCGCCTGTTTTAATGAAAAGTTTGGGTTGCCGTCTGGTTTTCACGAATTCCAATGAAAAGCCGGATGGAAAATTCGCGCATACGCCGGAACCAACGGAAGAAAATCTCAAGACAATTTGTCCTTTGGTAACCGAAAATCAGGCCGACGTCGGTTTCTGTCAGGACCCGGACGCCGATCGTCTCGCAATTCTGGCAGAAAATGGGAAATATATTGGCGAAGAATGCACGGTTGCTCTTTGCGCAAAAAATATTTTCATGACGGGAAAAAAGGGGGCGGTTGTTACGAACTGTTCCACAAGCATGATGACGCGCGATCTTGCGGAAGAATTCGGGCGCCCATATTTTACGAGTCCCGTTGGC
>CAZWOV010000015.1:0-17615 GCA_964635645.1 uncultured Planctomycetaceae bacterium
AACGGCACGAACCGCTGCGCCTGCAATAATTCCTGTTCCAGGACGCGCAGGTACGAGAACGACGCGAGCTGTACCGAAACGACCGTGCACTTCGTGCGGGATCGTTGTTCCAGACAGGGTGACGCTCATCATACTTCTGCGACCATCCTTCGCCGCTTTGTCGACGGATGGCGGTACTTCGTTGGCTTTGCCGTAACCACAGCCAACTTTGCCTTTCTCGTCGCCTACGACTACTAAAGCTGCAAAACTAAAACGACGTCCGCCTTTGACAACGGCTGCGCAACGTCGAATTTTCACAACTTTCTCTACAATTCCGTCTTTTGTTTCTCTAATTTCGTTTGACATGGATATAATTCGTTTCGTCGTTAAAGGTTATTTCGACTACTCGGCGGAATCCGCTTTGCCGCCAAGGTCCAAACCGGCTGCTCGAGCCGCGTCGGCAAGCGCCGCAACACGACCGTGATATCGATAATGACGACGGTCAAGCGTAGCGCATTTAACTCCGTTCGCAAGAGCGCGTTCTGCCAGAATCTGACCAACTTTGGCTGCAGCCGCTACATTTCCGCCATAACTCAATTCAGACGCAATGTCTTTCTCGAGAGAACTGGCGTGCGCCAGGGTTGTGCCCGTTTGATCGTCAATAATTTGAGCGCTGATGTTTTTCAGACTGCGGAATACCGCAAGACGGGGACGCGTCGAATTCGCCTTAATGCGATTCGTTACTCTCCAGCAGCGACGCTGACGCTGTTTCTGATTAATTTTAGTACGTTCCACGGCTAAATCTCTTTTTCTCTACTTAATCCCAGGCTGCCAACGGCCCGCTTAGACCGTTGACAAAAAACTGAGACTGATTAAACTATTTCGCAACAACTTTACCCTGCTTACGGCGAACGTTTTCACCCTGGTAACGGATGCCTTTGCCTTTGTAGGGTTCCACCGGACGCAACGCTCTCGTGGAGGCTGCGAACTGGGTGACCTGCTGCTTGTCAATACCTGTAATCAGAACGTGCGTCTGATCGGGACATGTAACTTGCAGACCCGCTGGAATCGGAATCTTGAGCTCATTCGCCATACCAACGCGCATTTCGAGTTGGTTGTTCTGGATAGCGGCGACGTAACCGACGCCAACCAGTTCAAGGCGTTTCTCATAACCTGCGGTGACGCCAATAACCATATTATTAATCATGGCTCTGGTCAAACCGTGAAATGCTCGGCTTTGACGTTCATCGTTAGCACGATCAACTTTAATCGCTCCATCTTCAACCGCAACCGTGATGAAGGAGGCAACCGGGAATTCCAATTTTCCTTTGGGGCCTTCGACGGTGACTTTAGAATCAGCGACCGTAACCGTGACGCCGGCAGGCACCGTAATAGGTTTCTTACCAATACGTGACATTGAAAATACCTTCGTTTTTTTCTGTCTGGCGAGCTTTGCGTCTCGCCAGCGATCTATTACTGAGGCACAATAAATAGGGGCGGATCCGTTAAGGATCACCAAATCTCACAAATGATTTCGCCGCCGTATTTCTGCGCTTTTGCCTCACGGTCACTCAACAAACCTTTGCTGGTACTGACGACATAGATACCAAGACCGTTAAGTACCGGTTTGAGATCTTCCGCGCTGGAATAAACGCGGCAGCCAGGTTTACTAACTCGTTTAATGTGCCGAATAACACGTTCGCCATTAGGACCGTATTTCAACTGAATACGGATCACATTCACAGGCTGGGCTTCGATAATCTGATAATCCCAGATGTAACCTTCACGCTTCATTACTTCCGCGATGTTTTTCTTCATCTTGGAAAATGGAAGGTCTACAAACTGCTTTTCAACTCGCACGGAGTTCCGAATACGTGTCAACATATCGGCGATAGGATCGGTCATCATATTTTTGTTCCTTTACCAACTCGCCTTCTTCACACCAGGGATGAGTCCCTGGTCTGCCAATTTGCGGAAGCAAATACGGCAAATACCGAATTTACGATAAACTGCACGGGGTCTTCCACACAAAAGACAACGATTTTCGCTGCGCGTGGAAAATTTGGGCGTTCTGCTTGCTTTTGCAATTTTAGATTTGCTTGCCATTTGATTTTCCCTTATTTGTCTGCCCGAAACGGCATGCCGAATTTTTTCAGCAAAAGCCGAGCTGCGTCGTCATTTTTTGCCGAGGTCACAATTGTAATCGTCATACCCTGCGGACGTGTGAATTTGTCCGGATTCAATTCCGGGAACACGATCTGCTCAGTCAGGCCCATGTTGTAGTTGCCGCGTCGATCGAATCCATTGGGATTCAAACCGCGGAAATCGCGAACTCGCGGCAGGGCAATGCTGATAAGACGGTCCAAAAATTCGTACATGCGCTGATGACGAAGCGTGACCTTGCACCCAATTTTCATACCTTCACGGAGACGAAATCCTGCGATAGATTTACGCGCCGCCGTTACGATCGGCTTCTGACCGCTGATCTGCGAAAGAGCATCAACCGCTTCTTCAAGGTGTTTTTTCTCATTGATTGCAGAACCAACACCCATGTTGATGATGATCTTTTCGAGTTTGGGCAGAGCCATGGGATTCTCGATGCCAAGCTCGGAAGCAAGAGCCGCGCGAATCTCATTGTTATATTTTTCCTGAAGTCGGGGAATCATATCTCTTACCGTTCTCTGATGAATTGCTTATACAATTCACACTTGTTACTTGGGGTTCCTGCCAGCCCATACAGTATGGGCTGGTTCAGGTATGGAGATGATTATTATAACCTTCTCCGAAATTTTTTCAAGGGTTCCCTGGCAAATTTTATCGAAAAATTTTCGATAATTCAAAACTTTGTTAGAAAAACTCAGTTTTTTGCCTTGGAAATCTGTCCGTTTCCAGCTCCGCATTTTTTGCAGTAGCGTTCTTTCGTACCGTCGGCCGTGATACGCGCTCCCATGCGGGACGCTTTTCCACAGGCTTCGCAGACGAGCATTACTTTGGAAGCCGAAATCGGTTTATCGATTTCAAGACGACCGCCCTGCGGGTTCTGCTTATTGGGACGAATGTGTTTGGTAACGGTGTTAACACCTTCGACAACAACTTTACCGGCCTCGCGGTCTACGCTCGTAACACGAGATTCGACGCCTTTGGAATGACCGGAAATAACCTTAACTTTATCACCCTTACGAATACGCATCAGAGCACCTCACTTGCGAGACTCACAATCTTCATGAAGCCCTTGTCGCGGAGTTCACGGGCGACGGCGCCGAAGATACGCGTTCCACGCGGATTGTTGTCTTTATCAATAATAACTGCAGCGTTCGAGTCGAAGCGGACGTAACTGCCATCTTCACGACGGATCGGATAAGCAGTACGAACGATCACCGCGCGACAAACGCCGCCCTTTTTCAGATCGCTGCCTGCGATAACACTTTTAACGCTACAGACAATGACGTCGCCAATCTCAGCGGTACGACGGTGCGTTCCGCCAAGAACTTTGATGCACATAAGTTCCTTTGCGCCTGTGTTGTCGGCAACTGCGAGCCGGGTTTGCATCTGGATCATTACAACACCTGATCATTTCTATTCTGAAATTATGGTTGAATCAACCACTAATCATTTTTACTTTTCGCGGCTTCAGCGTTCGCTCTCATTGCGTTCACGTCAACCAGACGACTCTTCTGTTCCACGCTGAGCAAAGTCCAGCGTTTCATTTTGGATTTTGGGGGACATTCTTCGATTTTGACCGTATCGCCAAGGCGAGATTCATTATTCTCGTCGTGAACGGTACAGACGGTTCTGCGGCGAATAAATTTCCCGTATTTTTCATGTTTCTCGAGACGGGAAATTTCAACCCGTCGCGTTTTGTCCATTTTATCGCTCGTAACGACGCCAACGGCTACTCTTTTCGGCATAATTCATCAATCCTTCTTTTCAATGAGTTCAGACTTCTTCTGCCACGCGTTCCCGGAGGATCGTTTTGACCTGTGCAACCAGTTTGCGGTTGCGCTTCAGTTCACTCGAAGCATTCATACGTTCGTTTTGCGCTTGAAGACGCAAGGTGAAGAGGGCGTCAATCGCCTCTTTCATAGTGTTCTGAAGCTGTTCGTTACTCTGTTCTCGGAGTACTTTGGCTTTCATGGTTTCTCTTCCTCTTGTTAAAATTTACTTCAAACGTCTTCTGATCATGCGAACGCGAATCGGCATTTTATGGGCCAGACGCGCAAGACAAAGACGCGCAGCGTCTTCGTTTGTGCCGCCGACTTCATAAAGAACCGTACCGGGACGAATAACAGCGGCCCAGTATTCGGGTTCGCCTTTTCCTTTACCCATACGAGTTCCAATCGGAACGCTTGTGATAGGTTTATTGGGGAAAATACGAATATAAAGTTTACCTTCGCCACGGAGGTACTGCTGCGCGGCAATACGTCCCGCTTCGATTGTTTTTGCCGGGATCCAACCGCCTTGGGTCGCCTGAAGAGCGAAATCGCCAAAGACGACGCGGTTACCGCGGGTTGCGACGCCGCGAACACGGCCTCTCTGCACTTTACGGTGCTTAATACGTTTCGGCATCATCGCCATGATTACTACCCTCGCTTATACGATTTTCTCGGACCGCGAGACGTTTTAACGTCTTCCACTTCTTCTTGTTTATCACCATATTCGCCGTTATTGATCCAAACCTGGATACCGATATGGCCCTGGGCGATTTTGGCTTCATGGAAGCCGTAATCAATATTGGCGCGTAATGTCGAGAGCGGAATCGAACCTTGGATGCTCGTTTCCGTACGGGACATTTCAGCTCCGCCGAGACGACCGGAAAGCTGAATTTTGACGCCTTTAGCGCCATCTTTCATGGCGTCTTCCATTGCTCGCTTCATAACGCGGCGGAAACTGGCGCGTTTGACAAGCTGATCGCCGATATCTTCTGCGACAAGCTGAGCGTCTTTGTGATAGGAGCGAATTTCACGAACTTCAATCTTGAAAACGCGTCCAATAAGGTTCTGGAGATCTTCGGTCAGATCTGTGAGAACTTTTCCTTCGTTGCGCGTGAGATCACGGGCACGGCTGGAGAAGAGAATCAGTTTCACGGCGTCTCTCGTACGTTCGATTTCAATTTTTGAAATCATCGGGTACATGTTGACTTCGTGATTGTCTTTCGTTGTCGCTTTTCGGGTTTTAATGAATTTGCGGATTTTCTGGTCTTCGACCAACAATTCGCTGAATTCTTTTTTCGAAGCATACCAACGACTTTTCCAACCAAGGAAAACACCTGTACGATAACCTGTAGGATTAACTTTCTGTCCCATGTTATGCCTCTTCTGGAATGTCAAGGGTAACTCGAATGTGCGACATTCGTTTTTTGATCATTGTGTTAGAACCACGCGCTTTTGGACGGTAACGGTTCATCATTGGTCCGCCATCGACGCAGAGCTCTGTGATACGAAGCTCATCAATTTTCTGTTCGTTTTTGTCACGAGCGTTACCGAGAGCGCTTTTGATGACCAGTTCGACCATACGAGCGCCGCGATTCGGCTGATATTTCAAAATTTCGAGAGCTTCATCCGCGTTTTTCCCACGGACCAAGTCTGCCATATAACGCAGCTTCCGAGGGCTAATTCTTGCATAACGATACAATGCTTTGTACGGCATGACTACTTTCCTCTATAAGGCGAAATCAAGATTTCGCGTTGTATATTTATTAACGTTTGCCTTTGCCACCGTGGCCGCGGAAAATACGCGTAGGAGCAAATTCACCAAGTCTATGGCCAACCATTTCTTCTGTTACGAAGCAGTTGACGAACTGTTTACCATTATGAACCATGAAGGTGAAACCCACAAATTCAGGAATAATGACGCAACGACGAGACCAGGTTTTAATCGGTTCTTTCGTGCCGGCTTCCAGCTGCTTTTCAACCTTGATGAACAAACTCCGCTCAACAAACGGTCCTTTTTTTGACGATCGTCCCATTGTTCTTTACCTTTAATCTGCGAGTTTGAGTTGACCATAACGACGTGATTTACGACGACGAACGATAGCTTTGTTCGAGGCCTTATGACGATTTCGGGTGCTATGACCTTTAGTCGGTTTACCCTGAGGAGTGACTGGGTTACGGCCTCCCTTGGTTCGGCCTTCACCACCGCCGTGCGGGTGGTCAATCGGGTTCATCGCAGTACCGCGAACGTGCGGGCGACGCCCTAACCAACGAACGCGACCAGCTTTACCAAGGACGATATTCATGTGATCGCTGTTGCCGACAATACCAATGACCGCGCGGCAAGCGGCGGGAACACGACGAATTTCACCGCTCGGGAGAACGATCTGAGCCCAGTTGGTGTCTTTCGCGACAAGAGTCGCATATGCTCCGGCAGAGCGGCACATGCACGCGCCGGAACCGGGTTGAAGCTCGATGTTGTGGATTGTGCTTCCCTGAGGAATTTTGGAAAGCGGGAGGCAGTTTCCAACATCGCTGACTGCATCGGCGCCGGAAACAACCTTCATGCCCTGTTTCAAACCGTTCGGAGCGATAATGTAGCGTTTTTCTCCATCGGCATATTTGAGAAGAGCAATACGAGCCGTACGATTGGGATCGTACTGAATCGAATCGACAATAGCCGGAACGCCGTCTTTGTTACGGCGGAAGTCGATCAGACGATAGGCGCGTTTATGACCGCCGCCGCGATGACGGCAAGTGATGACGCCCTGATTATTACGTCCATTGGAACGACGCTTCGGTTGCAGAAGCGTTTTCTCTACCTTTGCGCCCGGCGTCAGATCAGCGAAATCGCTGACGCTTGCATTGCGGCGTCCTGGAGAGGTAGGTTTGTAATGTCGAATTGCCATTAGATTCTATCCATTTCCAAGTTGTTTTGACAACTTTATGATCGTTTTACTGATGTTAGCGCATCTTTGCACGATCATTTCCAATGCCGGGGTATCCGGCAACACTAAATTCAAACAAAGTCGATACGGCTCTCTGCGTCGAGATAAACGATCGCTTTTTTCCAATCGCCGGTATAGTATTCGCGCTGTTTGAAACGGCGTTTTTTACCTTTGCGGTTTTGGGTATTGACTTTAACGACTTTGACGTCGTAAAGGGCTTCAATCGCGTCTTTAATTTCTTCTTTCGTAGCGTCGGTATGGACCTGGAAAGAATAGGCGTTCTGGGAGAATTCTTCCCAAACGGTTTTACCTTTAGAATCGCGAACTTTATTTCCTTCGGCGTCGCGTTTCGCGCGCTTGAAGGTTTTGTCCGTCAGCATCACGCCTTTTTCAGTGACGAGCGGGCGGAGAATGATCTGGTATGGCTCAAGGAACAAACCAGCGCTGATAATATCTTTCATTGTTCAACCCTTTCATCAAGCGTTTTTGCCAGCGGCAATGGTACCACGAAACGCATCCAGAGCGGCGCGCGTAAGAACGACACATTTTGGTTTCAGGATTTCAAGAGCGTTGATATCGCTCATGGGAAGAACCTGCAGACCGGGGATATTGCGACCGCTCTTGTAGATGTTCACATTGTAACCGAAAGTAGCGAAGAGAGCCGTGCCTGTAATATTAAGAGCTTTGAGGACGGCAGCCATTTCTTTTGTTTTTGGAGCTTCGATCTGGAAGTCTTCAACAATAATGACTTTTTCACTTTCAAACTTGGAGCGAAGAGCCATACGCGTAGCAAGTTTCATTGCTTTGCGAGGCATTGCGATACGCCAATCGCGCGGAGATTTGGCTTTGATGTGACCGCCGCCGCGGCGAACGCCAGAGCGTTTTGATCCAGCTCGCGCATTACCGGTACCTTTCTGGCGGTACATTTTTTTGGTTGATCCAGAGACTTCGCCGCGAGATTTCGTTTTTGCGGTTCCCTGGCGCATGTTCGACTGATACATAACAACCGCGTCGTGGAGGAGCTGAACGCTGATACGGTCGGCGAGTTCATTCACGTCGAATTCGTAGGCGTCAACCTGTTTTCCAGTGCGATCATAAATCGGCAGACTGACCATGATAAAATCTTTCTTAAATTAAGTTTCTAACCAAACGTATCTTTAAATATTGAGATATTTAATCGATACGTATTTGCGAACCTGTCAATCCGTTCGGCATGAGCAGAACTTGAGGTTATATTCTTTTACACGCCGTTAAGCATTGTAAAAATACGGTTCGACCGGATTCACCGGTAAAGAAGAAAAATCTTCTGAAAAATAACGGAGTTTCACCGTTTTCCATTTATCTGGGGGAAGAAACTTCCCCCGATGTATTGTAACGATCTGGCGCGTGTCAGTTAGCGACCAACTCACCGTTGAATTTGCGTGGGCGCGGCATCATATTCGTCGGACGGACGGTGATGTAACCGCCGTTTGGACCGGGGACGGCGCCTTTGATGAGCATAAGGTTATTTTCTTTGTCGAGTTTAACAATAGCGATATTGCGGACAGTGACGCGAACGTTGCCATACTGACCAGGCATTCTTTTGCCTTTGAGGACACGGGACGGATATGCGCTGCAACCCGTACCGCCCATATGACGATGGCACTTCTTGACGCCGTGGCTGGCTCGCTGACCTGCGAAATTATGGCGGGTCATTGTACCAGCGTAACCGCGACCTTTGCTGATACCAATTACGTCAACGGCGGAGACGTTGTCAAAAACGGAAAGATCCAGTTTCTGACCGACTTCAAAACCATCGACGGAGGTAACAAATTCACGGATGAATTTTTTCGCTTCACAGCCGGCTTTAGGGGCAATTTCTTTACCCGACGCAGCTCTTTTTTCCTGACGTTTGCTGTCGATATTAGCGACATGACCACGTTCTGAACGTGACGCGGCAGAACTTTTTTTGTCATCGAAACCAAGCTGAACGGCTTCGTAGCCGTCTTTTTCATTGGTTTTTACCTGCAGGACGTCACAGGGACCCAGTTCAAGGACCGTGACGGGGATAGCTTTACCGGTCACTTCATAAACCTGCGTCATTCCAATTTTGCGTCCGAGCAATCCAACACTCATCGTTCTCACCTTTTCTTGTATCGCCTTTCGGGAACACTCCGCTTTTTCCAGACGCGGTATTTACCCGAAAACCATCAACTTTAACTGCTTAAAAACTATAACCGTTTGCCGCATTATCGCGACGTAATTTTACGACTGTAATCCGATTCATCCTGCGCTCGTGCGAGCGCACCCCGGAGGGGTATTTACCATTCTTCCTACGAAATCAACGACCGTTAGCTTTGATTTTGATTTCGACGCCGGCCGGCAGACTGAGTTTATTCAGAGCGTCAATCGTCTTTGGGGAGACATCGGCGATGTCGATAAGACGTTTGTGCGTGCGAATTTCGAACTGCTGGCGTGATTTTTTGTCGACGTGCGGGCTAGAATTGACGGTATAACGTTCAACCCGAGTAGGAAGTGGAATCGGACCATAGACCACTGAGCCGGTACGCTTTGCAGTGTCCACGATTTCCGTTGCGCTTTGATCGATCACGCTGTGATCGTAAGCTTCCATTCGGATTCTGATGTTATTGCTACTCTGTCCAGCCACAAGTGCCTCCTGTTCACACTTTCCACATTTCCAAAGATACCAACAATTGAGCTTGCGCTCAATTTGCGGGGTATATTTTACCCTGTTTTCCAAAAAATTCAAGGGGGGGTATGCGATAATATGCGCAGAATCTCCCCGACTTAAGTAAAGGAAAAATAAGTATACCCGATTGGGGTGAAAATTCAAGGGGGGGTTATTGATATTTTTGAGTGAAATCTATAAAAAATAAAAAATTTCTAAATTTTCTGGAAATTTTAGAGTTTTTGAAAAATTGTATTTATCGGATACTTGATATTTTTTTTAGAATCTAATATAATTTAAATCTGAATAGCTGTCATCCGTACGGCAGTTTGAAATTTGTTTTTTGAGGGGCGGTCATGTTTATGAGCAAGAGTTTCCGCGGCGTAGATTTCAACATTTCATCTCAGATTCAGATTCGAGTGGCCGACGCGGCGCGTGTTTCTCATGCGGGGCGGAAGACGAAGCCGGTAGCGGCGCGGCTTAATGGTAGTATCGTTGGTCTTCAGACGATTCTTCCGTCGGTGAAGGATTTTGATCTTGAGTTTATTTATCCGGATTCGGAGGAAGCCGCGGCGATTCTCCGGCACAGCGCCGCGCATTTGCTTGCCCGATCGCTGATGCGTCTTTTTCCTGGGGTTCAGCTTGGTTTTGGTCCGTCGGTGAAGGATGGATTTTATTGTGATTTCAAGGCGGACCGTCAGGTTACGGAAGAAGATTTTCCACTGATTGAGGCGGAGATGCGTTTGCTTGTCGATCGGGAGGCGAGCGGAACATTTGAGTGTCTTGAGGTTCCGTTTGGCACGGCAGTGAAAATTCTAGAGGAGACGGGACAGCGGTTTAAACTTGAGCATTTGACGACGCGATTAAATGGTTTTTCAACGATTTTCTTCTATCGTCAGGGTGAATTTCTTGATATGAGCCGCGGGCCTCATGTGATGAGCGCCGAGCTTCTGCGTCATTTTAGACTTACGTCGGCGACGGAGACGCATTGGCGCGGGGATCCGTCGCGCGAGCCTCTTCAAAGGATTTATGGGACGGCGTTTTTCAGCGAGGAGAAGCTTAACGAGCATTTGAAACGCCTTGAGGAGGCTAAGAAGCGGGATCATCGTCATCTTGGACGTCAGCTTGAACTTTATGCGGTTGATCCGCGCGTTGGCACGGGGGTGGTTTTTTGGCTTCCCAAAGGGGCGGTGATTCGCAGCGAATTGGAGAAATTTCTTTTTGAGGAGCAGACGCAGCGGGGTTTTCAGCGAGTATATTCGCCGGAGATAGGGCGAATCTCTTTGTTTCTGGCGTCGGGCAATAATCCGTATTCAGAACGTTCGTATCCGCGATTGGGAACGGATCGAAACAGCAGTTACGCGCTTCGTCCGACATGCGGACCGCAGCATGTGGTGATTTATCAGAATCATCCGCGCAGTTATCGTGAACTTCCGTTGAGGTTTTTTGAATTTGGGAATGTTTGCCGATATGAGTCCGGTGAATTTTCAGGGCTTAAGCGTCTTCGGGCGTTTACGCGGAACGACGCGCATGTTTTTTGTTCGGAGGCTCAGGCTCCCGACGAGTTCCGCCATTGTCTGGAGCTTCTCCAGAAGCATTTGCTGACGTTTGGTTTTTCAAATCTTCGCGTTCAAACCTGTTTTCGGTCTGAAAACGGCGTTCCATATTCCGGTTCTCGCGAGACGTGGGAGCGTTGGGAGAAGATTATTCTTGAGGAATGTTCCAAGTTGGGGCTGATAACGATTTCGGGGGGCGAGGTTCATCCGGAAGGGCCTGGTATTGATTGCATTGTGGAGGATTCTCTTGGCCGGGAATGGCATTTCGGGACTATTCATATCGATTTTAAGATCCCGGGAGAGGATGCGTTTGATCTTTCGTACGTCGGTTCGGATAACGTTCTTCATCGTCCGGTGATGATTCACTGTACGCCGCTGGATTCATTCGAGCGTTTTATTGGGGTTTTGATAGAACATTTTGCGGGAGCGTTTCCGCTTTGGATGGCGCCGGAACAGGTTCGAATACTTATCGTGAGTCCGAAATATGAAAAATACGCTCGCGAAGTGGAGGAAAAATTTCGGAAACGCGGAATCCGCGCGACGGGCGATTATCGTTCCGAAAAGATAGGCGCGAAGATTCGGCGCGCGCAAATACAGCTTGTTCCGTACATGTTGATTATCGGCGAGCGGGAACTCGAGGGAAGAACCGTCGCGGTGCGCGATCGAGTTTCCGGCAGTCAGGGAAATCTCGTCGTCGAAGAAGCGATTCGGAGTATTCAGCGCGAGATTCGCGACCGGGCGCTTAAGCACGAGCCGGGTCAAATCTGATTGAGTTATGTTGGAATAAAGAAAGAGAGGCGAGAAATACCCTCTATTTCTTTTTGTCAGGTCAGTCTTACCGGGATTCCCGCGTCGGCCATGAGACGTTTGACTTCTCGAATAGAATATTCGCCGTAGTGAAAGATACTCGCGGCCAGAACGGCGTCGGCGCACCCGATTTTAACGGCGTCGATAAGATGACGCGGCGAACCGGCTCCGCCGCTTGCGACAACCGGTATGCGGACGGCGTCGGCAACGGCGCGGGTGATTTCAAGGTCGTATCCGTTTTGGGTTCCATCGGAATCCATGCTGGTGAGCACAATCTCCCCCGCTCCCAGTTCTTCGACTTTTTTGGCCCATTCAACCGCCTGAAGTCCGGTGGGTATTCGTCCGCCGTTGATAAAAACTTCCCAGAACTCTTTTCCGTTTTTGACGACTCTTTTGGGGTCAATGTTGACGGTGATGCACTGACTTCCGAAACGTCTGGCCGCTTTTCGAATGAGTTCGGGATCCTGGACGGCCGCGGAGTTAATGGAGACTTTGTCGCTTCCGGCGTTCAATAACATTCGGACGTCTTCAATGGTTCGGACTCCTCCTCCGACAGTCAGCGGCATGAAACATTCCCGCGCGGTTTGTCTCACGGTTTCAAGGATAATACCGCGTTTTTCATGGCTTGCGGCGATGTCGAGAAAAACGAGTTCGTCGGCTCCTTCCTGTTCGTATCGTTTCGCAATTTCAACCGGGTTTCCCGCGTCCTGGAGATTGAGAAAATTGGTTCCCTTCACGACGCGTCCCTGATGAACGTCCAAACATGGAATGATTCGTTTGGCTAACATACGGCAATCCTTTCAGAGTTTTTTTGGAAAATAGAAACCGCGCCGCTGGATAAGCGCCGAGTTCCGCGTATTATACACGCTTTGAACGTTCTGTAAAGAGGGACGGAAGAAAAAGTGAAAATAATAGTCGGAAAAGGTTCGGAAACGTAACGCGATGGAATCAATTTCGACGGCGTTTTCAGGCGTATCGTCAACGAATCCGGTTCGATTTTCTCCAGTATTCTTCATTTCGGTTTCTTCCCCCTTGTTTTTTTCTGAAAATCGGCTATAATGAATATTTTCTTTTAACGTAGGGGCGCTTCGGCTTGCGTCGAGGCTGAGATAGACCCATGGAACCTGATCCGGGTAATTCCGGCGTAGGAAATTACGAAACGGAAGTTTGCCGAGTTCGGAAAGGTATTTCCGAATCCCGCTTCCGCACAGTCTTCTTTCGAATTTACGAAAGGAACAAAAAATGTCAATCGAGAATACGATCTCTTCGGCAATTGTCCGAACATTCAGTGAAAAACTTCTGAATCATCTTGAAGTCGACGTTGCGATTGTCGGCGGCGGTCCATCGTCGTTAGTTGCGGCGCATGACCTTGCGAAATCCGGCGCGAAGGTCGCTCTTTTTGAGCGTAAACTTGCTCCCGGCGGCGGGACCTGGGGCGGCGGAATGCTTTTTAATGAAGTTGTCGTTCAGGCAGACGCGACGGATATTCTTGAAGATCTTGGGATTCGTTATGTTCCAATCGCCGGCGCGGAGGGCTATTTTACGCTTGATTCCGTAGAGATGGCCAGCGCGTTGATTTATGGCGCCGTTCATGCCGGCGCGAAGATCTTTAATACGATGAGCGTCGAAGATATTATTTTCAAAGACGGAAAAGTAGGCGGTCTGGTAGTTAACTGGACTCCGGTGGAACGTCTTGGAATGCACGTTGATCCTTTGACGGTTGTTTCCAAATGCGTTCTTGACGGGACGGGTCATCCGAGCGAGATCATGAATCTTGCGGTCAATAAGGCGCAGATTTCTCTGAATACGCCGACAGGAAAAATCCTTGGCGAAAAACCGATGTGGGTCGATAGCGGCGAAGCTTCGACGGTAGACAATACCAAAGAGTATTTTCCCGGTCTGTTCGCGTGCGGTATGAGCGCGAATAACGTGATGGGCGGTTACCGTATGGGGCCGATTTTCGGCGGAATGCTCAAGTCCGGTCGGAAAGTCGCCGGGCTGATTCTGGAAAGTATTCGCAAGTAAATTCGTAATTAAAAGAAAGTGGACCGCAGACCTTGCCGGGCGCGGTCCATTTCTTTGGAGAGTTTATTGATGGAATCGTGTTTTTCAACGCTTGAAAGCCGTCTGGAAGCGTTCCGGAAGGCGGATATTTACCCAGTGATTTCTTCGGAATTTTGCGCGGGACGCGATCCGTTTGACGTTTTTTGCGCCGCCTTGGAGGGGGGCGCGAAAGTTATTCAGATTCGTGAAAAGAACTGGGACGGCGGGGATATTTATCGTTTGGCGCTTCGGTGTCGCGAACCGGCAAATCGTTTTGGAGCGCTCGTCATTATCGACGACCATGTGGACGCGGCGTTGGCCGCCGGCGCGGACGGCGTTCATCTGGGACAGGACGATTTACCGATTGACGCGGCGCGTCGGATTGCGCCGGAGTTGCTTCTGGGAAGTTCGACGCATAATCTTGAAGAGATTCTTGCCGCCCAGCGTCAGGGAACCGGATATTTGAATATTGGTCCTATTTTTGCGACGCAGACGAAAACGGTCGGGACGCCGCCTTTGGGGATTGATTTTCTGAAAGAGCTGGCGCCGTACGTAACGGTTCCGTTTTCCGTGATGGGAGGAATCAAGGCGCGGCACATTCCAGAGCTGACGGCGCTCGGAGCCAGGCATATCGCGATGGTCACGGAGATTACCCAGGATCCGAATCCGAAGGAAAAAGTGATGGAGTTGCGTCGGCTTTTCCAACGACGTTGATTTTATTTTGAGGAGTCCTTTTTTCGGGACTCTTTTTTTGTGTTTTTCTGGAAATTAACAGGTAAACAATGCGTATGTCGCGGGAATACTAAGTTTTTCCTGTTCTTTTGCCGATTCAATAAGAGGGACTGCGATTTGTTTTTGATAAAATCAGTCGAGAAATTTTTCATTTTCTCCGTTGCGGTAAGAATTTCAACGGAGGGAAATTTTCTGTCAAAATTAGAAGCATCTCCTTTTGGTTATTGACAAAAGAAAAAAAGGTGGTAAAATAAACGGGGTAGTAGCCGAACGGTATTACCCCATAACCCTTAAGGATTGTGGAAATGTCGTCCAATAAAGAAGTACTGGAAAATTTGCGCTGGAAAAAATTTCCCGTTTTAAACGACGGTTTTGTCTGTCTTGTGGACGCAATGGGCGACGACTCCGCGATTGTTCAGGCGGCAAGAACCAGTTATGGCGACGGGACGCGTCCGGTTTCCGACGACAAAACGCTGATACGTTACCTTCTCCGTCATCGTCACACCACGCCGTTTGAAATGGCCGAGGTTAAGCTGATGGTTCGCGTTCCGATGGATACCTGGCGTCAATGGATCCGTCATCGCATGGCTTCGGTAAACGAATATTCGACGCGCTATTCCATTGCGATTGACTCCATGTGCTCGACGGAACCGGAGGCGTGGCGGATTCAGGCCGTTTCCAATCGTCAGGGGAGCGAAGGGGTTCTTTCGCCGGATAAGGGCGCGGAGTTAACCCGGCTTGAGAGGGATTTTCAGCAACGCGCGCGCGAGTGTTACGAACGGCGCCTTGAATTGGGCGTAGCGCGCGAGCAAGCAAGAAAAGACCTTCCTCTTTCTACCTATACAGAGGCTTACTGGAAGTGCGATTTGCATAATCTGCTGCATTTTCTTGCGCTTCGGATGGAAAAACACGCGCAGCAGGAAATTCGCGAGTACGCCGAGATTATTGGCGAGGAAATCGTCCGTCCGCTTTTCCCGCTTACGTGGGAGGCGTTTCTGGACTACGATCTTAACTCAATCGTACTTTCGGCGTTGGAGCAGAAAGTTCTTCGGCGTATTGCCGAGACGGGGCGGGTTCCTGCGGACGAGGAAGTTTTTCTTCAGTGTCAGGAGTCGGCGTGGGCGAATCTTGCGCGTTGCCGGGAACGCGACGAATGCCGGGAGAAGCTTCAGCGTCTCGGAGTGGTTCGTTGATAAGACTGAAAACCCGACGAATTTTTATTTCATAAGGAGAGGAGTATGAAAAAGGAAACGACAAACGATATGCGACTGACTCGCCGAACGGCAATAGCCGGAGGCCTCGGCCTTGCTTTTGCCGGAATGACCATGCATGACGCGGCCGCGCAGGAGAGTTCGCGTCGAAAGCGTCGTCCGCGTCCGGAACGCGAAGAACCCTGGAAGTACGTGAAGCTTGATCCCGACGCGGCCGCGCAGTATGCGTACGATTCCTACGTTCCGTGGGGGTGCATGTACGGCGCTCTTAAAGGCGGAATGAAGGCTTACGCGGAAGCGAATCCTGAAATGGCCGACGCGGTCGCTAATTTTCCATATCTTGCGCTTCGCAGTGGTAAAACCGGTTTTGGGGCCCAGGAATTTCTTTGCGGGACCCTTAACGGAGCCGGTATGTTCATGGGGCTGTTTATTCCGGATTACGCGGAGTTGTGCGCGGAGATAAAAAAACTGACCGATTTTTACCTTTCCGAGGCGCTTCCGACGTTCATTCCGGCTGTGGACAAAAATCCGAATTTTGTCAAAACGATCGCGCCGTCGCTGATGTGCGCGGACAGTAAGGGGGCGTGGCTTGCGGCGGACGACTCGCCGGAACACAAAAAGCTCCGTCAGGAACGCTGCATTCGTTTGACCGCGTCGGTCATGCGCAAGACGGTTGAACTTCTTAACGTTTATTTCGACGCTCAGACGGAAGCGGACGCATAGTTGACGGACGGTTGGGAAACGGCTTGCCCATCGGGGGCGCCGTCTGCGTTTATTCCGTTTGTTCAGAAAACCTTTTCACCTTTTTACCGGAGGATCCGCCGTGAACCCATGCCGCGAAAGCCGAATGATGAAAGCCTTGCGCAGGGAATCCGTTGATTGTGCGCCGATCTGGATGATGCGGCAGGCTGGGCGCTACATGACGGAATATCGTTCTGTACGCGAGCTGACGACGTTTCTTGACCTTTGCCGTAATCCGGAATTATGCGCGGAGGTAATGCTCACGGCTGTTGAAAAGCTTGGGGTGGACGCGGCCATAATATTTTCCGATCTTCTGCCCATTTTGCAGGAAATGGGACTTGATCTGGAATTTCAGAAAGGCGAAGGTCCCGTCATCCATAATGCGATTCATGACGAAACGCTTCTGGATAACCTCCGTCCGCTGGAGGACGTTCAGGCTCTTGGGTACGTCTATGAGACAGTACGCAGAACCCGGGCGGGTCTTGACGAACGTCTTCCTCTGATAGGTTTTGCCGGAGCTCCATTTACGCTGGCAAGCTATGCCGTCGAGGGAAAAGCAAGTCGGAATTACCTGCAGGTCAAAAAGATGATGTATGTTCAGCCGCGGGCGTGGGAGATTCTCATGACCCGTCTTTCCGACGCGATTACTTCTTATCTGAACGCGCAGATAGACGCGGGCGCCGACGTCGTGCAGCTTTTTGACAGCTGGGCGGGTTGTCTTTCGCCGCGGGATTACGTCCGTTATGTGCAGCCGTATTCGTCTTCCGTCATATCGCAGGTGAAAGCCCATTCTCCGGAAACGCCGGTAATTCATTTTACTACCGGCAATCCGATGCTTCTTCCGGCCGTGACGGCCGCGGGTGGCGACTGTATCGGCGCAGACTGGCGTATCGAGCCGATTGACGCTTGGCGTATGATCGGTCCGGACCGCGCGTTTCAGGGGAATCTTGATCCCGCTCTCCTTCTTTCATCGCCTTCTGAAATTCGCGCTCAGGTTCGTC
>CAZWOV010000016.1:0-16629 GCA_964635645.1 uncultured Planctomycetaceae bacterium
TTCCAAGCTCCAGCTCGACGTTGCACCGGTCGGCAATCTCCTGCGAACGCGCCACCGCCTCGGCCTGTCCCGGAAAAGCCTCGTACATTTCCTCCTGCGAACGAAAAAAGAACTGGTCCGTATCCATTCGCATTCGGTCCATATCCGCCCGTTTCTTTCCCGTATTAATGCAGAGCAGAATATCCTGAATCGAAGAATCCTTTTTTTCGACGTAATGCACGTCGCTGGTCGCAACCAGCGGGATTCCGGTTTTCCCCGACATTTCGATCATAAAACGGGCGGCGCGTTGCTGAAGGTCGATTCCGTTATTCTGAATTTCAAAATAAAAACGGTCTCCAAATTCCTTTCGATACCACTCCGCGGCTTCATAGGCGGCCTGCCAGTTCGGCTCGTTTCCATTGATCAGATGCTGGTTGATTTCACCGCCAAGACATCCGGAAAGAATGATCAGTCCTTCTCCATACTGATGAAGCAACTCGCGGTCTATCCTCGGACGCCGGTAAAGTCCCTCCGTATACGCCTGCGTCGCCATTTTCAGAAGGTTTCTGAACCCCGTAAGATTTTGCGCCAGAACGGTCAGGTGATAAGCGTAATTCGCCCGCGCGGGATACTGACGGTTGAAACGGCTGTCCGGCGCAAGATACGCTTCGTAACCGAGAATCGGTTTAATTCCGCTGTCTTTTGCGCGCTGGTAAAATTTGAGAATACCAAACATATTCCCGTGGTCGGTCAGCGCAAGCGCGTTCATCCGATACTCCAGAGCTTTATTCACCAAACGCTTCAGCGATCCGGCGCCGTCTAACAGACTGTACTCGCTATGACAGTGAAGGTGAATGAACGGACGCGGAGCAGTCGCAGCCTGCAACGCAGAATTTTCCATATCCTGCGGACTTACGGACGTTTCAGACATAAAATTTCCTAAAAACAATCTCAAAAAAACATAAAATACGGATGCCTGGCCCCGGAAGAACGCGCGGCGGGCGTTTCGTCTATTTTACCATAAATTAAAATAAAATAAAAGGGGGTAAAGCAGTAGAAATCGACGCGGCTCTTTACGAAACGTAAGAAAATTCCGAACCGAAAACGTTTTATCCGTATTCTTTTCTTAAAGCGCCCAATTTACGGAACGTTTATTTTTTATTCTGATAAAAATTCTCTACCCCCTTGACTTTTGAACTGTCGGCGATTAAAATTTCAGAATCCTCCTGATTTTCAGGAACGAAAATTTTCACTCGCCAATCTTCCTCTAACTTAAAGGAACCTCTCATGCTTCGACGCGATTTTCTCCGTACCGCCGCCGGAACCGCGGTTATTTCAACTCTCGGCGCGGTCGCCCCGTCCGCCTTTGCCGACAAATTCAGTTTTACTCCGGTAGAAGAAAAAGACGGTTGGATCTGGTACGACGCGGCCGCGCTCCCCATGGAAGGCCGCGCCTGGGAAGACGAAGAACGTCTCGCGCCCTTCGACCGTTTCCCTAAACGCTGGATGGAAAAAATCCCCGTCGCAGGACTCGCAACCAACTCAAGCGGTCTTGCGCTCCGTTTCGTCGCAAATGGTAAAATTCGTATTACCTACGATCTGCGCGGCGGAAATCTTGCAATGTACCACATGCCCGCGACTGGAATGAGCGGGTTTGATCTCTACGGTCGCGACGACGCCGGAAAAATGCGATTCATTCAGATGATTCAGAAAGGCAAAACCCTCTCCGAACCCTTGCCCCTCAACACGCCCGCCGGGTTGCCGGAAAACGACGGGAAACGCGAGTTCATGATTTATTTTCCGACCTACAACGGGGTAAGTTCTTTCCGTATCGGCGTCGAAAAAGGAAAAGTCTTTGAAGCGGCGCCCCCGCGAAAACTGAAACCCATTCTCTATTACGGAACCTCGATTATGCAGGGCGGCTGCTCGTCGCGGTGCAGCGCCTGCGCGCCGGCTATCGTGGGACGCCGACTGGATCTTGCGCACTGGAATTTCGGTTTCTCCGGCTCTGGAAAGATGGAGCCGGTCATGGCGGAAGCGTTTGCCGAGCTGGACCCGTCCGTTTATTGTCTCGACTGCAACTGGAACATGACGCCGGACATGATTCGCGAACGTCTCGCCCCGTTCGTTTTACGTCTGCGCGAAGCGCGCCCTGAAACGCCGATTCTCTGCGTGGAAGGCTATCCGCCGCCGTATCCGTACCGCTGGGCCGGATATGAAGACAAAATGGACCCGCGCGCTCAGGCAAATAAAGAAGTCTATGAAAAACTACTGGATCAGGGCGTGAAAAATCTCTGGTACCTCGACGGAAGATCGCAGACGCCCGAGGACGGCGAAGGAACCGTCGATAACTGCCATGCTACCGACTATGGCTTTTTCGTTCAGGCAAACGCATACGAAAAAGTTTTGCGGGAAATTCTCAAAATTTGAGTCTGAATTCCTTCACCGTCCCGCAAAAGCTGAAAAAGACGTTCTTTTTCACTAAACGGAGATTCAAAAAATAAAGGCAAAACAGAAACGTCCGCCTGCGGGGCGGAAAACAAAAAACGCCGTATTCAGCTTTTGACTGGGTGCGGCGTTTTTTTCTTTTTTGCCTTGCTGTGAAATCTGTATGGTTTCCCTTTCATTTTCGGCGAATCGATTCCCAAACAATCGATTCGCCGCGTTACAGCGGACCTGTCGAACTTGCCGACGTAGCGAACACGGATTTGCAGGGAAGAAAGAGGGTGATAGCTATCGAAAACAAAACCTATGGGTATATCCGAGTATCCAGCAAAGATCAAAACGAGGACCGGCAACTACGCGCAATACAAAGCAGAGGCGTCCCCGACGCTTTTATTTATACGGACAAGCAATCCGGCGCGGATTTCAATCGTCCGCAGTATAAAAAGCTGGTAAAAAAACTGAAACCGGGCGATTTGCTCTACATTCAGAGTATCGACCGGCTCGGACGCAATTATGAAGAAGTGCAGAATCAATGGCGGATTCTGACAAAAGAAAAGAATATCGACGTCTGCGTAATCGACATGCCTCTTCTGGACACGCGGCAGGGGAAAGATCTGCTGGGAACGTTTATCGCGGACCTTGTTCTGCAAATTCTCTCTTTCGCGGCCCAAAACGAACGGGAATACATCCGAAAACGCCAGACCGAAGGCATTGCGGCCGCAAAAGCGAAGGGAATCCGGTTTGGAAGACCGCCCTTGCCGTTGCCGGAGAACTTCCGCGAGGCGTATCAAAAATGGAAAAACGGCGAAATCTCCGGCACGGCCGCGGCAAAAGAATGCGGCATGCCCCTGTCCACGTTCCGCTATCGAGCGGAGATTTACGAAAAATCCGAATTGCCGTAACCGCCCGTACTTACAAAAATGCGTACTTTTTTGTAAAGAACAAGTTCTCGTAAACTTTTCGTCAATTCGAGAAAATTTAAGATTTTTCAATAGACTTTCGGTCAAAAATAAGTTATAATAATTTAGATATTGTGTAGGCGTACCTCTTTACAAAAAAGTACGCCTTTATGCAAAACAAATGCGAAGGGCGCTTAACATGAACCAAAACGAAAAACCAATAAACAATCCTCAAATTGTTTCTATTTTCTCCGGATGCGGCGGCTTAGATTACGGATTTCATATGGAAGGATACCAAACAATTTGGGCAAATGATTTTGCCGAGTGGGCCTGTAAATCTTTTGCGGCTAATTTTGGAGATATTATCCAATGTAAGGATATTACAAAAATTAACCCTTACACGGATACGGCAATTCCAGAATGCGACGTCGTTCTGGGCGGTTTTCCGTGTCAGGACTTCTCTATCATCTGGAAGCAGCCGGGGCTGAACGGGGCTCGCGGCGGCCTGTTCAGATATTTTGCAGAGTTCGTTGATGCGAAGAAACCGAAAGCATTTGTTGCAGAAAATGTTAAGGGACTCATTACCGCCAACGGCGGAAAGGCTATTGACACAATTATCAAAGATTTTGAGAGTATTGTTCCCGGTTATGTTGTAAAACCGCATCTGTATAACTTTGCAGAATACGGCGTACCTCAGTTCAGAGAGCGTGTTCTATTTGTCGGAGTCCGAATTGATACCGGATTTAATTTTGTTCATCCTAAGCCTTCCCACGGTCCGAACGGCGAACTTCCCTATGTGACGGCAGGCGAAGCTCTGAATGACGTCGAAAAGGTTCCTGCCAACAACGAGCATATCAATATCAAGGAAAAGACGCGTAAGGTTCTGGAACTGATCCCCGAGGGCGGCAACTTCACGGACGTCCCGAAGGACAATCCGCTGTATGTTAAGGGTATGATTAGCCATGTTTACCGCAGAATCAAGCGCGACGAACCGGCTAAGACCATCATTGCCGCAGGCGGCGGCGGAACATGGGGATATCACTATCCCGAACCACGTCCTCTGACCAACCGAGAGCGCGCAAGACTTCAATCTTTCCCCGACGATTTCATTTTTGAAGGCAGCGTAACTGAAGTCCGCAGACAGATCGGCAACGCGGTTCCTCCCGTCGGCGTACAGGCTGTTGCCAAACGCCTGCTACCTCTATTCGCCGGTGATTATGAACCGGTTGATTTGCTGCCTGAATATGAGAAAATGAAGGAAATGACAATCAAGCAGCGTCTTGAGTATGTAACTTCCCAGATGTACTAAGGAGGGGCGACTATGGAATTTTTATTTTCCAACTATCCTCCAATGAAAACCGGCTGTAAAACCTTTGCCGATACCTTTTACAGTCTGATTCCACAGACGTCCAAACTGAATATTGCGGTTGGCTACGTATCATCCGACGCTTTGATTGAACTACAAAAAATCATAGAATTAAACCGTAATATCCATACTCTGAATCTGATCGTCGGTATGCACTATTTTGACCGGTTCACAAAATTACAGTACAATACAGCCATAGACTTGAATAAATTCTTAAGAGACAATCGGCTAGGCGGAGTCAGCCTGGTCCACGCCTTCCGTTATCATGGAAAGCTGTATTCATACAGCAATGATACAGGCCCATTCGCTGGCATTGTCGGCTCCAATAATTTGAGCAGTATTGTTGACGGCGGAGTCCGGGTTTATGAAAGCTCCGTTCTGCTGCGCGACGCCGCGTCTGCGCAGCAGATGAACGATTTCATTTACCGGCTCATGCAAACCTCCGCGAAAAATATTGCCGAATTGAAAATAGACGCATTCAATGATGAAAATGCACTGTTGGATGGACTTGAATTTGTAGAGAAAGTATCTCCGCAAAAACTTGCGGCTGCAATGTGCGCCAAGACAGACGTCGCTTTTGAAATTCCCATTAAGCCCTACGAAGTTTCCCCTCAAAGTAATCTGAATGTGTTCTTCGGCAAAGGCCGTAAATCCAAGAACGGACTGGTAAAACCCCGGCATTGGTACGAAGTCGAATTGATCGTTCCCAAAAGCGTAACATGCCAACCTGGGTATCCGCAGAGCCAGACCGACAATGCGGTATTTACCGTTATCACCGACGATGGCTGGTCTTTCAAGTGTAAGGTCAGCGGAGATTACAGCAAGAATTTTCGTTCAGAGGGCGATCTAAAGATCCTGGGCAAATGGCTGAAAGGACGCTTGGAAAATGCAGGCGTTCTCACAGTTGGCGCACATGTCACGGCAGATACGCTGAATCATTACGGACGCAACTCTTTCACACTCACACAGACGACCATGCCGGGCGTGTGGTTTCTTGACTTCGAGGTAAAGAAATGAGCTACTTACAATCTTATTTGGGCAGAATCCGCAGCAGAGGAAATCCCGCTCTTGCGGATGCAATCAACGAAACGGTTCAGAATATTGTACCGCAGTATATCTCTAATTTTTCTTTCACCGATCATGTTGTAAGCCTGTTGGCAGGCGACGTGCAGAGCGGTAAAACAAGCCATATGTTCGGCCTGATGTGCGCGGCGGCGGACGAAAGTTTTATAAACTTTGTTCTGCTGACCACAGACAATATTCTGCTCCAACAGCAGACTTATCAGCGCGCCTTGCGGGATCTGCCCGATTTTTGCATATGCGATGAAACGGAATATTTGAAATTTGTTCAGAACAATTTGCGTAAACCGGCAGTAATCGTTCTGAAAAAAAACACATCCGTGCTGAAGCAGTGGAAGAACAACTTTTCTTCTACCAATTTTTGCGCCGGCAATCCGCTGTTCATCGTTGATGATGAAGCCGACGCCGCCAGTCTGAACACGCAAGTCAATAAAAACAAACAGAGTACGATTAACAAAAATCTGGAAGCAATCAAAAAGACAACTTCCAGCAGTATCTATATGGAAGTTACGGGAACGCCCCAGTCTATTATCCTGCAAACTGCCAAGAGCGGATGGAAGCCTTATTTTATATACTATTTCAAGCCCGGAAAAGGATATATGGGCGGTAATTTTTTCTTCCCGCCGGAACCTCCGAAGCATGTTGTTTTTACGGATAACAACGAAGCGGAGGAACTGCTGAATGACGACGAATTCCCGGAGAATGGTCTGAAAACCGCCTTGATTCTGCATCTGATTTCTTCCGGCCATATTATGCTGAACGGCGGAACGGTATGTAATTTTCTGATCCATCCAAGTATAAAAACCAGCTGGCACTCCTGCTTTGCAAACAAGATCGGCAACTACCTAAATAAGATTTCTCATTCCCATGGTGAGTTTGAAACACGGGAAGCTTTTGAAAAGGCATATGAATCATTGAAGGAAACCAAGCCCGATATTCTTCCATTTGAACAGATTTATGGCTACATAGCAGAGCAGTTGCAAAATGATAAGATTGGTATTCTAATATTGAACTCTGTTGCGCCCTATGATGAGAACACACAGTATGATACCGGAATTAATATCCTTGTTGGCGGAAACAGTCTGGGCCGCGGCGTTACATTCCCGCAGCTTCAGACTATCTATTACTGCCGTGTTGCAAAGAGTCCGCAGGCGGATACCATGTGGCAGCACGCAAGAATGTTCGGCTATGACCGCGATCCCGGCCTGTTCCGCGCGTTCATGCCGCCAAAACTGTTCAAACTGTTTTCTGACATTAACAGAACCAATAACAGTATCGTCAGGCAGATTGAAAATTCCAGCAACGGTTGCGCCGTCAAAATTTTCTATCCCATCGGCTTGAAGCCTACCCGTAAGAATGTGTTGGATAAAAAAGCTATCAGTATCTATTCCGGCGGCGTCAACTATTTCCCGTTTTATCCGATAAATAATGACACCGCGGAAATTGATAAACGGCTGCGGGCTTTTGGCGACGGCGTGTTTACCGTCAGCTTGAAAGCGTTGGTCAAAATCATGGAGCGGCTTGACTCCGAAACAACGGACGATTGGAACGCAAAAGCCTTTATTGGTTTTGTCAATGCGTTGCAGTCTACTGATCCGGCTGCGCAAGGAAAGCTGATTGTACGCAGAAACAGAGATATTGGTAAGGGAACCGGTACATTACTGTCGCCCGCTGACCGCAATTTAGGCGATAACTATCCCGACGAACTGGTACTTACCATGTATAAGATTACCGGCAATAAGGACAAGGGGTGGGACGGAACACAAATTTGGATTCCTAATATCAAACTGCCGGGCGACTGCGTATACTATACCGGCGAAATCGTTTAATTACAGCCAGGAGCATTTTGATGACCGATACCAAAACTCCCGCCGAACGCAGCGAGAATATGTCCCGTATCCGCAGCGTCAATACCAAGCCGGAAGAAACCGTTAGAAAATATTTGTTCAGCCATGGTTTCCGTTACCGTAAAAACGATAAACGCTATCCCGGAAAGCCTGATATCGTACTTGCCAGGTACCGCGCGGTTATTTTCGTCAACGGCTGTTTTTGGCACATGCTCGGTTGTTCCCGATCCAGACTGCCGCGCTCTAATCAGGATTATTGGATACCGAAGATTAAACGGAACATTGAACGGGATAGAGAAAATCAGCAGACGCTAAAGGCAGACGGCTGGAAAGTCATTGTGATTTGGGAATGCGAGCTGAAGAAACGTACTGCGGAAGAAAGATTACGCCGACTGTGCGATGAAATCAGAAAAAACATCACCCCTTAAGACGTTGAAAAAAACATCAGAATAAAAGGCCTTTTCGACAGGACAAGACGACGCGTAAAGCTCTGTAAGCAGACCTTTTGTTCTAAAGGATTCTGGCGATACGGCAAGCGACATATCCCAAACCGCAATGCCGCCCCCTTTTCTTTCTCAAGAATCCGCCGTTGCCGCTGAATTTCCTCATAATTGCGTCCCAGCCGGTCGATGCTCTGAATACTGAGCAAATCGCCCGGTTTTAGTTTTTTCATAGTCGTTAGCTCCTTTAAAGTCTTTTATTTTAATCATTCCGTATTTTCACATAAAAGCAAAAAAACGGGCGTCGGCTCTCGCCAATACCCGTTGTCCTGTTTATCAAGTCCGTCCAGTCGAAGAGGCGCGTTCGTAAATTCAATCTAAATTCGTTTACGAACGCCGCCATATTTCAGGCCGCCTTTTTGAGAAGAACGAAGCGTTTCGTCATTTTTTCTTTCGCAGACGCGCCAGAGCAAGTCCGATCCCTCCCAGAATCATGAGCGTCAGACCAGCCGGTTCCGGAACCGCGTTATTGTCGATTGAAAGGAGAAGTCCCCCTTTGGAGTAGGACAAATTCCATTCGTATCGGAAACTGTCGCTCAAAAGCTGATCGTAATCAAAATCAGAGCCGAAATCGGGAAAAACTTCCGCAATCTGCCAGGTAACGGACGAGTCCGGCGCGTCCCCTTCTCCAAACGTCAAGTTGAAAATACCTTTTTCCAGATTTGCAGTAAAATTATCCGCCGCCGTGGAAATATTCAACTTTGTTGAAGTTCCGTCTGAATTGAGAAAAATATCCATCGTTCCGTCGACGATAAGCGACTCGGCGTCAATCAGATGCGTACCGGTCGCAAAAGCGAGAACTCCGTCTTTCGCGACGGTCAGCGTTTTCGCGTAAATCGGCGCGGAATCCATTTTCAACGTTCCGGCGTTTACCGTAACGCTGGCCACCGGAGAAGATTCGGTCCCAATTCCAACGGTTTTGAACGTCTGCGCACCCGCGCCGTCCTTCACAAGATTGAGAAATTGCCCGGTCAGAGAACCGGAATAAACGGGCGCGGTAGAAGCGGCGACGTTAAGAATCAGACTCTTGCCGGTATCCGCGGAAGCCGTCGAAGCAAAAGAACTCTTTTCGACCGAACCGCTTAAACCGCCGAACGTTACGTCGTTCCCGCCATTTGTCCGCGCCGCGTCCAAAAGTTCAAGAATCGCTTTCGTATTAACGGAGCCCGTTAAATGCACATATCCGGTGTCGTTTTTTACCGTAAGATTTGTTCCCGTCAGATCTTCGCCTTCCAGATCGGTAATCCCGCTTGAATCTTTGAGGAAAATCGGAGCGGTAATCTCTTTCTTGTCGTTCTCCACAATTTCGCCGGCGTACTGCAGCGTGCCGCCGTTAAGAATAATCCCCTTGGATTTCGCAAGCGCCTCGTTCGAAAAATGCGTACATCCGGAAACAATTTCATAATATCCGTTGAACGTGGAAGTTCCAACGATAAATCCGCGGAACCCGGTAAGACGCAGATTTCCACTCTGGACGCCCTCTTCCGACTGGACGCTTAAATATCCGCGCGGAGTCGCAAGCTGAAGGACGCCGCCGTCCGCTCCGACGTAAAGCGATCCCGATCCCAGAAGAGAGGTCTTTTCGTTTCCGCTTCCGTAAAAATAGAGCGTCGCTCCCTTGTCGAGAAATACGTCGGCGTCAATCGCCGGAATTTTCACCGCCGCAGCGTCAAAGCTCAACTTTCCGCCCGTCAGGACAAACTTGTCGGCGTCTGCGGATTGCGTAAACTTCATCTCGGAATTTCCGGTTTTCGTTATGGTATCGAAACCGAAAACCGCGCCCTTGAATACCGTATCTTTCGTATTATTCAGGGTCAGACTCGCACTGGCGACGCCGTCGGCAGGCGCAATCGCGCCCGTAGCGGAACCGGACAGATTCGTAATCGTCAAATCGGCGGCGCCAACGTTCAGCGAACCGTTAACTTCCAGCGAAACCGCCGCCGAGGCGTTAAGATTCAACGCCGCTCCGGCATTAACCGTAAGACTGGAAGCCGTGAAATTTTTGGAATTCAACGTCAGATTTCCGGATTCGATCACGGCGGCGCCGGTAAAATTCGAGACGGAGTCCTTTCCGAGCGTCACGGCGGCGCCGTCAATTTTAAGCGTCGCCCCATTCATCCCGCCGCCAAGCGAATACGTCCCGGCGTCTTTAAAGGTAATTTCGCCGCGAACGCCCAGGTCGTACGTAACCGTACCGTTATTAAGTTTCGAACCGGTAAAAGTCATGACCGAATCGTCGCCTTCTAACGTGATGAAACCGGACGAAGCCTGAACGTAAACGGTAGCCCCGCCGGACTGCGAGCAGATATTGTCTTTAAAGACTGCCGTCCCGGAAAGCGTCATTCCCGTATAGGTACGCAACGCGGAACAGGAATTCCCAAGAGCGCCTTCGATCGTAACGTTGTCCATTTTGAACGAAGTGCCGGTCTCGCCGTTTCGATAAAAAACTCCGCCGCCGTCCGAAAGGGTTCCGCAATCTTTGAAATAAAGGTCCTTCAAAACGTACGTTCCATGCGCGTAATCGCAGAAACGATACTTGCCTCCCGTTTTAATCGTAACCTGAGAGCCGGGAACCGCGGACTGAATGGTAAAGGTCCCTTTTTCGCCGACGTTGCCGCCGGAAAACTGGCGATCGGTCGTAACCTCGGAAGCATAAATTGTCAAAACGCCTCCGTTCTCAAAATTCGTTCCCAAAGAAGTCAGAATCGTCGAATCGGAAGAACTCGTCGTTCCATTCGCTTTCGTCCAGGTAAAGGACTGCGCTTCGGCAAAACGGGAAAAACCAACGATCGAAGCTCCAATCAAAAGAAACGACGCACATTTTCTATTTAAATAAAACATGAAAATACCCATTCTATTTTGACTCTTTAAATAAATTTTTAATATATTAATCTAACTTTTGGAAAAGTCAGGAAAATAAGAATCAAAAAAGTTAAAAAAAACGCATTTTCCATTTAACAATATCCATTTTATCCAAAAACTCCTCCTAATCTCTTTATCTGTATTTTTAACGAAAGACTGTACGGCTTTTACGCGCGCCGTACAGTCCGATTTTCCAAGCGTTCAGTCTTCATGCTCCAGTTTGAATTTTCTGACGATGAACGTCGAAAAATCATCATAGACAGAATAAAGGACAGGAACCAGATAAAGAGTGAGAATCGTAGCGCCCGCCGTTCCGACCGACATGGTGAACGCCATCGGAATAATCATGTGCGCCTGAAAAGAAGTCTCAAAACAAATCGGGGCCAGCCCTCCGACAGTCGTAACCGTCGTAAGAAAGACGGGTCTGAAACGTCTCTGCGCGGCCTCAAAGCAGGCCTGGTAGACCGACATGTTATTGGAGCGAACGTTAGTATTAATAAAATCTACCAGAACAATCGCGTCGTTCACGACGATTCCAGCCAGCGCAATCAGTCCGAAAGCAGAGAAAAAAGTCATCTGCATCTGAAAAAGAGCATGTCCCAAAACAACAATTACGACCGCAAAAGGAATAATCGACATGATGATGAACGGCTGCGTATACGACCCGAACTGCAAAGTCAGGAGAATAAACATCAGAATCATTGCCACGGCAAACCCGATTTTCATCGAATCAAACGATTCCTGCTCCTGTTCGCGCTGTCCTTCCCATCGAATATTAATGTGCGGAAATTCTTCTTTGAGCGAGGTGAAGAACGCCGGAATAACGTTTCCGTTTTCGTCATGTTCCTGAATAGTCCCCTGAAGAACTCCAATTATGCGATTCGGCTGAACTTTATCGTAGTCCGCGTCGGCAGTGACGGTAATACTCCTCTGCTGATCAATTCGGTTAATCGTAGAGTATCCCCTCTTGATTTCCACATCCGCCAACTCTCCAATCGGACGCTCCACATCGTCAATCCGGACGCGCAGCTCGTCAAAACTCGCCAACGACCTTCTGTCCGCCTCCGGATAACGCACCATGAGCTTTACCTCGTGTCTTCCGCGCTGAAGGCGCATGACCTCCGCGCCGTAATAGGCGTTTCGCAAAACGTCGGCGATATCGGACTGCCGCACTCCCTGCGTCGATGCGAAATCTCTGACTTTCGGGCGAAACTCCCACTTTCCGGGGAGATTATCGTCATGAATATCGTAAAGACCGTCGAACGACGCAAGTTTCGCTTTGCATTTCTCAACGGCGGCGTCCAGCTCATCCGCATGTTCCGCAGGCGCAATAACGTTAAACTCAATCGCGCTGCCCCCCGGACCGGCAAAGGCGGAATCAAACGTTAATACCAATGCGCCCGGAATCGTTCCGGTTTCTTTTCGCCATCGATCGATGATTTCAAAACTCTGAACGCTTCGTTTTTCCGCCTCGACCAGCTGAATCTCCACGCTCGCCATGTGGCTTGAATCGCCGCCGGACATTCCTCCTCCATGACCGCGTCCCGCCATGTTTGAGCCAATGGTGCGAATCGAGTGAACGGAAACCTGCTCGCCGGTCTCTTCCAAAATCTGCTGCGCGACTCTCCAGTAAGATTCCTCAATAACGTCCGCCCAATGAGCCGTGAGAGATTCGGGCGTGCCGTTTGGAAACTGCACGTTGCAGACGATCGACGTTCCGTCAATTTTCGGGAAAAAGACAAACTGAACGATCCCTCCCAGAAAAAGACCTGCGGAAACGATCATTACCGCAAAACAGGCGGACAGAAAAATCATCCGGTTTTTCATGACGCGTCGAAGCGACGGAAGATAAATCGACTCGACAAACCAATCCATAATCAACGAGGCGTATTTTGCCAACAGCGCGAAAAGGGGAACGAGCCAGTAAAAAATGAAAAAAACGTTTCTCATTACTCTGAACAGCAGATTGTCCCGGTGCGACAAATGCGCCGGAAGAATCGTCGAGGCTTCCGTCAGAGAGATGAGCAACATCCCAATCATGACGACGGGCAAAACGAACATGATTTTTCCCATGGTTCCCATCACGAACAGAAGGGGCGCAAAAGCGATAACGGTCGTCATGACGGAAGCCCAGACGCTTGGAAAAACCTCGTGAATTCCGTCGATCGCGGCTTCGCGGACTGATTTTCCCATCTGGCGGTGAGTAAAGATATTTTCGCCGATAACGATAGAGTCGTCCACCACGATTCCCAGACCCATGATCAACGCAAACGAGGAGATCATGTTCAGCGTCTGTCCCATGAACATCAGAACCGCGCACGTAGTCAGAAGCGCAAAGGGAATCCCAAGCGAAACCCAGACGGCCAGACGCATGTCGAGAAACAGCGTCAGACAGACGATCACGATTAAAAGCCCCTGAACGCCGTTTTCCGCAAGCATCGCAAGCCGTTCGCGCACTTCCGTCGAACGATCGCCCCAGGTCAGCAGCTCGTACCCCTGCGGAACCTGAGCCTGCGCGACGTAGGAGTGAATCGTGTCAACCATCGCGAATAAATCCTCTTCCGGATTTCTCTGAATGTTCAGCGCCAGAAACGGTCGGTCCGGCCGATAGCGAATTTTTCTATTGTTTCCGGCTCTTTCCGCAACAACGTCCCCGTCCGAAGAATCGGAAGAGTCGTCTGAAATCACGGTCCGAATCGAAATACTGCTGGCCGTATCCACAAATTCATCCCGTACGTTCCCCAAATCTCCAACAGTTAAAACGGCTCCTTCCTCCACGCCGATAAGAGGAAGCTTTGCGATTCCTTCGCCCCGATCCTGCTTCGTGTCGCTCCGAAGCAAAATTTCCTGAGACCTTCCGCGAATGGTTCCGCCCGCCTGCTGATGATTTTCACTCGCGATAATCCGCGCCGCGTCCTGAAGGGTAAGCCCGTAGCTTCGGAGAGTATTTTCATCAAATTCAACGTCAATCTGGTAGTCCTTGCTCCCCACGACGTCTACCCGTGAAATATTCGGTAACTGAAGAATTTCATTCCGCACCTCTTCCGCCACGTCGCGAAGTTTGAGCTGCGCCTCGACGCTCCAATCCGGCGGACCAAGAATCCCTACGCGGATAATCGTTTCCTCCATCTGAAGCAACCGCACGTCTGGACGTTCGCAGAGTTCAGGAAAAGTCGAAATACGTCCCACCGCGCTGTCAACTTCATTCAAAACGCGGTTTTTATCGTCCACATTCGACTTCAGTTCAATGCTGACGGACCCCATGTTCTCCGAGGCGGCGGAAGTTACTTTTTTGATCCCGACGATATCCCGGACTTCTTCTTCAATTTTCTGACAGATTGCTTCTTCCACCTCTTCCGGCGTCGCGCCCGGATAGGCGACAGAAACGGAAATCATGTCAATATCAAAGTTGGGAAACGTCTCGCGGTTCAGACTCGTCAGCCCCCAATAACCGATCAACATGCCCGCGACCATGATCAGATTCATCGCCGGAATATTTGAAACCGCCCATTGAAAAATTATTCTCACGGCGTTTCCTCCCTTCCGACTTCTCCTCTTTCTTCTTCAATTCCAATGGAAGAATCTCTTTTCTCCCTCTTCTCTATCTTCACACTTTCGCAGTTTTCTTCCTCTTCCGTTTTTCTAACGTTCACATACGCGCCCTCAACCGGCGAAGCGAGCGGCGAAACAATTACCCGGTCTCCCGGTTCAAGCGATCCCTGTTTTGCGTAAACGATAACTCGTCCAGTTTTCGTATTGAAATGCGCCGTCATAATTTTTGAGGCGCGCGTCAGAACGTCTCTGTTTTCATCATTTTTCACGACTTTCCAGACCGTTCCGCCCGGCAACAGCGCCATTTCGGAAAGATTCAACATTCGATACGCCGGATTCGCATGAACTTCCACCGTCACAAACATTCCGGGCATCAGCGTCGGAGAAACCGAATTTTGAAGTTTCTGGCCCTCCGCGGTAAACGCCTCGACCTTAAGCGGATTCTCAACCACAACTCGACACGGCATCATTCGCGTTCGCGAATCCAGACCCGGTCCGTCAAGATACGTCAGCGTTCCGCCCCACTGGTAAACTACGCCGTTCAATTCGTAGCGAAGGACGACCGGCGTATCGTCAAACTGGTAAAAACGACGCAGCTCCTCGCCGTTACTTTTTTCATCGGAAACTTCCGACGTCAAAACTTCCTTTCTCTTTTTCTCCGGTTCCGATTCCAGTTCCGCGGTCCGCGTCAACTTCGGTTTCTGCCCCGCGGCCGTATTTTGAGCGTTTTTTTCCTTCCGGTTTTCACTCCAGAGCCACTCCACCTGCTTCATGTACAAACTGCACTGAACTTCAAGCCGCGACGTATCGTGAATCGTAACAATCGATTCCCCTCGCTGAACAAATTTGTCCTGCTCCGCGTCAAGCCCTACGACCAACCCGGTCAACGGTGCGCAAATCGTGCATCGCTCAAGATCCAGTTCCGCTTTTCTCACCTCAACCTTGGCTAACTCTTTACTGGCTTCCAGTCTCTCTTTCTGCGATTCAAGCGTCTTACTCTCATTCGCAAGCGTAACGACCGTTTCTTTTCGCGCAAGCAAATTCAACATGGCCGTCTCCATCTCCGTCTGCGAAACCGCGCCTTTCTGATAAAGAGTTCGGCAACGTTCCGTTTCCTGTTTCTGTGTACTAAACTGCTCCTGCGCGATTTTCAGGCTTTCCTGATTGTTCGCTACGGCAATCTTCCACTCCTCAATCTCGCGTTCCGCCTTAATCAAACTCTGCCTGGCCTCCTCAAGCGCATATTGATAATCGCGCTGATCCACTTTCGCCAAAACGTCGCCTTTTTGAACATAACGGCCAATTCGACAGTTTTCCGCTAAAAAAGTAATGTTTCCGGAAACCTCAAACGCCACCGCGACTTTTCGGAATGGAATAACCACTCCGTCTATCTGAAACGTCACGCCGTTCGTTTCCAGACAGGCTGTTTCCGTTTCAACCGTCGGAATAATCTCCGGAAGATCTCGACTAACGCGCGGAGATGTTCCAAAGCCTATGAAAATCGTCGTCGCAACGGCAATCGACAGTATTATTATGGAAATCAAAATATGAATCCCCAGAATCCCCCAAGACTTGGTCGCCTGCTTCAGAAAAACGTTTTCATCCGTCATTTTTTACCTCGTTTATTTCTTTCTTCAGCTATCAAAAGACAAATACCTGAAGATTCCAATTCATTTTCTTTAGATGAGTATTTTACCCAATCCGCTTATTTTGTCAATACCATTCCACTATCTATTGGCAAATTTAGTTAACACTTTATTAATAATTACCAAATCTTATTTATCTATGTTGCCAATCTTTAAGATTTCCGCCATTTTTAAATATCTTTTCTGTTTTTTTCTTTAACCATAAAATAAGTTAAAGGAATTTCGGGTTTTATTTCCGGCAAATCCCGTAACGTTTCCGCTTTAATAAACAAAAGAAACCTCGGTTCGCGCCGCAGTATTTTTCTGATTCCAAAATCATTGCCGAAACAATTCAGACGCGGATTTTCGATTTCAAAAAAGTCTTTAATCTCAAGGAGTCGTCCATGAAAACATTCCGTTTCTTTTCCATGTTCGTTCTTTTCATATGCGTTCTTTCGTCTTATCCGGCGCTGT
>CAZWOV010000017.1:0-16564 GCA_964635645.1 uncultured Planctomycetaceae bacterium
GTACTTTTCCAGAGGCTGCGCGGGAAAACCCATCTGAACAAGCGCAAGATTCGCGCAATCCGCTATGTCTTCAAGCGAATTGAGCAACGTTCCGTCCAAATCAAAAATAATCCCGCGATACGTCGTCATGGTTCTTCTCCTTAAAAACAGAAAAAGGCGAAATTTCTTTCACATTGTGCGCGACCCAGATGCTTGGCGCAACATAAACGCCGATATTTCGTTCAACGTCAGCCGTCATGGGAACCGCGCCGCCCGGAATCACGTACGGGCCGGAATCCGGAAAAATCAGTCCCGTCCATTCTTGCCACCGCTCCAGAGACGCTTCGATCCGAATCGAATTTTCCGCAGGTCCGATAATCTCCGCTCCCATGCGTTTCTGCACGCGAAGCCACGAATCGAACGGCAACCCGTCGGAGCGCGTCCACTGCGCATACCTTTCGATCGGCGTAAGCGGATATTTTTCCTTCTGGGTTGGCCTAAGCGGCGCAATATATCGCGCAAAACCATGCGACCGCGCGATCCGTTTCATCGAAAGAACCAGCTTTTCCGCCAATCCGCGTCCTCGAAAATCGGGATGAACCACCGCGTTCGCCGCGCTTAACGTACGCGCTTTTCGACCCGCCCGAAAATCCGCGAGCGACTGACGCAGAACCCAGTGCCAACCGCGATCAAGCAACTCCGTATTTTCACCGTCCCAAGCCAGAGGCGCCGTCATCCCCGCCGCCATAATTCGACCGGTTTCCGGCTCGCAAATGGCAAAATGAAAATCTGGAAAAGATTCAAGCAACTCCGGCCAGAGCGGCCACGAAACCGGATCCTCCAACAAAAAACGCGTCCATCCGGCCTGAAAAAGCTTCAATATCTTCGGTCCCAACGCCGGATCTTCCGCCGTCGTCCGAATTTCAAAGGTCTCCGACTCTTTTGGGGAAAATTTTTCTTCCATGACTTCGCACCTAAATTCAACTCTTCCAGCCGTTCTCTCCGAAAGTCGCAAAATTCAGGACTTCATCCGCGAAAACGCATCGTTTCCATTGAACGCAAAAAATCCAACGAATGCGGTGCGCTCCGCGGACTACGACGGACTGAAAAATCAGATCAATCGTCCGAATTTGCGGCGGAACGACCGGCGCGACGGCGATCAACCTCCGTAAGGAGAATCTTACGCAGACGAATCGATTTGGGAGTACATTCGACAAGTTCGTCCTCCTCAATGAATTCCAGCGACTCTTCAAGCGTCATTTTCCGCGCCGGTTTCAGAATAATATTTTTGTCGCTTCCAGACGCGCGCATATTGGTCAATTTCTTTTCCTTCGCCGGATTCACCGTCAGGTCGTTCGAACGGCAATGCTCTCCAACGATCATCCCTTCGTAAATAACGTCGTTCGGCTCGACAAACATATCGCCGCGTCCCTGAAGCGCGTCAAGCGCAAAGGCGACGGCATGACCGTTTGCGTTGGAAATAAGCACGCCCGTCTGACGTGTCGGAATATCGCCGGCTTTCGGACGATAGCAGTCAAACCGGTGATTGATGATCGCCGTTCCTTTCGTTGCGTTAAGCAGGCGCGTACCCAACCCAATTAATCCGCGCGCAGGAATCATAAATGAAAGAAGCGTAAAATCGCCGCGGCTCGAAACTTCCTGGAGCTCTCCAAAGCGCGCCCCGGCCAATTCCATTACCGGCCCCGTCATGTTTGCGGGAACTTCCACAAGAAGCTGTTCAAACGGCTCGTGAACGACGCCGTCTATCGTCCGATAAATCACTTCCGGTTTGCCTACCGCAAATTCGTAATTTTCCCGGCGCATCGTCTCGATGAGTACGGAAAGATGAAGAATACCGCGTCCGGAAACAACGAACTGGTCCGATTTGTCGATCGGATCCACCTTAAGCGCCACGTTTCTCTCAAGCTCGCGCATGAGTCTGTCGCGCAGGTGACGCGTCGTGACGTACTTTCCCTCTTTTCCGGCCAACGGCGAATTATTAATCCCAAACGTCATTCGCAACGTCGGTTCGTCCACATGAATTCGAGGCATCGCAACCGGCGCGGCAGGAGAACAGATCGTGTCGCCAATCTCCACAAACGGCAGACCGACGATCGCCGCAATGTCGCCCGCGTCGGCTTCATGGACTTCGTTTTTACCTAAATTATTGAAAGTATAGAGAATAGCGACTTTTCCCTGCGAAATCTTCCCGTCCTTCTGCATCACGGAAACAGTCTGTCCCTTGCGTACCGTTCCGCATTGAACGCGCCCCACGGCAATGCGTCCCACAAATTCCGACCAGTCGATCGTCGTGACAAGCATTTGAAGCGGCTCTTCCATCTCGACCTCGGGTCCGGGAATTTCTTTGAGAATCATATCCAGCAGAGGAACTATCGACGTCGTCCGCTCCGCCGGGTCGCGCGTCGCGTAGCCCTCTTTCGTACTTGAGAAAAGATACGGGAAATCGGCGACGTCCTCGTCCGCTCCAAGATTAATAAAGAGGTCGAACATCTCGTTAACCACTTCCTGCGGACGCGCGTCCTTACGGTCGATTTTGTTCACCAGAACGATCGGCTTCAGACCGATTTCCAACGCCTTGCTCAAAACAAATCGGGTTTGCGGCAAAGGCCCTTCCGCCGAATCAACCAGAACCAGACACCCGTCCGCCATACGCAGAACGCGCTCTACCTCGCCGCCAAAGTCCGCGTGGCCCGGAGTGTCCATGATGTTAATTTTCACTCCCTGATAATTGACGGCAATGTTTTTCGCCAAAATCGTAATACCGCGTTCGCGTTCAAGGTCGTTGGAATCGAGAATCTGTTCGCACTGAAATTCTGTATCGCGCATTTGGCTGCACTGTTTCAACAGACAGTCCACCAGCGTCGTCTTTCCATGGTCCACGTGCGCGATAATCGCGATATTTCTCAAATCATTCCGTCGTTCGGCCATTGCCAACCCCTTTGCTTCACAGTCGTCCGGTCCCGCCGCCGCTCACGCCGTGACGTTTTTCTTTAATACAGGAAAATTTTGACTGTTTTCAGTTTATTTTCAATTTTGTTTCAAAGTAACCCGCCCAATTCAGACCAGAAATAAATCGGGCCCATTAATGATATCCTGAAATAAGATTTCATCAAGGGATACCGGGGAAACTTTTTCAGGATTTTTCAGTTTTTTTCCTTTGGAAGAACGATTATTCCCATTTCCTGTTCAATTTCTTCAGTTACGTTCGTATTTTAAATTCAAATCGTCAAAATTCATCTTCCATGAAAAATTCATCAACGCTCCCAATTATCGATGAATCAGGACCCGCGCCGGGTTCATCTCCAACAAGGCTCGAAAACAAGCGCATTTATCAATAGAATACAAAAAATCGCCAGAATACAAAAAATCATTCTTACAGAAAATTCAGTTTCAATTACTCCGACCTCCGGCTCTATCCAGAAAACCAACGGTTTTCAAACAAACGCCAACGTTAATCTTTTCTTATTTTAGCCAATCCGCACTATCCGTCGCTAAAGATTAAGTTTTTGACTGAAAGGAGCAAGATTAACGATTTTCATTTTTAGAACCGGTCGATACGAAAGAAGTAAATATAAAAATGAAAACATCAGCGGAGACTATACCATGCATTCCCTGTCGGTTAATAAAAAGCATTTTCAACGCCGCGGAGTCCTGACATTTGAATGGATGTTGCTTTTTGTCCTTTTAACTATCGGCGTCATTGGAGGCGTCGCGGCAATGCGGGATTCCATTTCCTTGAAATTCATTTCCACGAGCCGGGCGTTAGGGGCGTTAAATACGTCGTACGATGTGTCGGAATACGAGTCGCCCAGTAGTACTCATACTTTCAGCGTCCCTGCCCAAACCCACACGCATCAGAATATTAACTTGACAATCAATGGCGGATCCGATTCCTCGTCCGGATCCGATTCCTCAACTGGATCCGATTCCTCAACTGGATCCGATTCCTCAACCGCCGCAACCTTCTAAGGAGCCGATTTTATGAAAATAAAAAAAGTTGAATTTGCTGAAATGAAATACGATTTCATTCGTCGGCAGATAAAACTGGACGAAAGCGGAGTTCTGGCATTTGAATGGATCCTTGTTTTAACCGTTCTGATCATCGGAATTGTCGGCGGAGTCGCTACGTTGCGGGATTCCGTAACTTTAAAGATGATCGACGCGGCGCAAGCCGTCAACGCCGTCGATCCGTCCTATGAAATTCCCCAATACCGAAGTCGGATTGGCAACGACGGTACTTCAATGGACGCTGTGGGAATCGCGCATTCTCCCGCTTATCTCGTCGATGAATCAAAGTATGCGGAAAAGGAAAATTTCTCAACCGTAATCCAGATCAAATCAACGTCTATCGCGGAAAAATGAGAATCAGAACGCGGCAAAGTTGATGAAATTCAACGTTTCAACGTTAAATTCTGAAACATAAAAAATTTTCATAATAAAATTTATTTTCACAAATCAGCGTTTTCAGCGCCCATCGTTTCCGAACGTATTTCCTGCGGTCAAGAAAAAATACAGGATAAGCAAAAAATGAACATATCATCACGAATCCAACAACTATTTCGGGACGAAAGCGGAGTTCTGACATTTGAATGGATCCTGCTTGGTCTACTTATGACAATCGGCATAGTCGGAGGTCTGGCCGCAATGCGCGACGTTCAGCTCTTTCAGTTTGCCAATATCGCAGACGCGGCGGTAAGCCTGGATCAATCATGCGGCTGGAAAAAGCAAGAACTGTCGGCTACCGACGACGGAACTACCGTCCAGACTTCACGTTGTCTCTATTTGAAAGATTCATACGTTGAAGACGTATCGAAAGGTTCTGTTAAAATTGAAAATCCCAATTCCAGTTCGTCTGATTGAATTTTCAGTACGTTTCACAACCCGATCGCCTGTTGTTTCCCGTTTTCCATTCTCATTCACATTTACTCGCAGAGGCAGAATCTGTCCTGGATTTAATATGACTACGATTTTTCCGGTAATTTTCATGGCGGCGCTGCTGATTTTCACAGTTGGTATGGCCGTTACAGATACGATCTGGCGCAAGATTCCGAATAAATACACGGCGCCGTTCGCGATTTCCGGTCTGGTTTTCTCGTTGGCGCTTTGGCTTACGTGTCTTTGCGGCGCAACGGAACCATTGGGAATAACCGCAAATCTTGCAAAGGCGCCCGGCGGCGACTTCAACGTCATGTTCGCATATTTGATCGAAATTAACCCGCTCTGGGCTATCTGCGGTTTTTTTATCGGCTTTTTTATCCTCTTTGTTCCGGCGGCAATGGGGGGCGTTGGATTTGGCGACGTAAAACTCCTCGCGGCGTTGGGAATCTGGCTTGGCGTTAAATGGTTCCTGCTGGTTTTCGTTATGGCCATACTCATCGCGTGCCTGGCGTCTGTCTGCATAATGTTTGCGCAAGGCCCCGTACGCATGATGAAACGAATCCGCAATGTACGCAAAATCGGCGTCGAACCGGACGCGACAAGTAAAAAAGATAAAAAACGTCTTCGCCGCGATCAACCGAAAGAACTGAAACGGATCATTCCATTTGCAATACCGGTAGCGATTGCGACAATCCTTTTTCTGGTCATGTTTTTCACAAACACGTTCCAGTATGTTCCTGTTTTTTATTCATGAATCCGTTAATTGAAAACAAAACGATTTCGAATCTTTGGTTCGATATTCCCTGTTTCTTTAATACTGCAAAGCATAATAATTTGACAAAATAATTTTGGGTAACGAAAACGTCCCAAAAATGGAGGTAAAAATGAATTCAACGAGTCCTACGACCGTATTGTCTGGCATCTTTGCAATTTTGGCGGGTCTTGGCGCCGCTTATGGAGTTCGAGTCTGCACGCAGGAACAACCTCAGGAACCGGCTCCAGCCGTCGTTCAGAAAGTCGCCGCGCCGCAAGTCGCGATGGGTACCATCGTTATGGCGAGTCGAAATATCGCTCCTTTTGAGACTTTGACAAGCGAAAACTTAAAAGTCGTCTCCATTCCCGAAAAGGAACTGGTTCGTATTCGGGAAGAAACAGGCTCCGAAATCGCGTTTCCGATTGAAAACATTAATGCCGCCCTTAACCGCGTCGCCAATACGAAAATCATCGCCGGCAACTGGTTGACGGAAGAGTGTCTGTACGAATTTGGAAAGGTTCCGACTCTGGAAGACAAACTGAAACCGGGCGAACTGGCAATGTCCATCCCGGTAAATCACATGAACTCCGTCGCCGGTTTTATTCATCCAAACGCTTCGATTAATATTTCATGGCTTCCCCAGGAAAAAATTCATCCCGAACTCGCGGAAGATACCGCCGTCACTATCTACAAAAACGTCAGAGTTCTGGCAACCAGCTCCGATATGCATGAATTTAATCCGGGCGAACCGCGTAAAGTTGAAAATATCACGATTGCGGTAAATCAACAGATGGCCAATACGCTCAATGTTTTACAGAAAAAGGGAAATTTCAGCATCATACTCGCTTCCGCTTCTGAAAACGCCGCTCTTGAAGAGAACTGTGCGCAGGAACGCGCCACGATCTTCAGCGCCCTCGGTCTGGAAGTTCCTGAAGAAACGGCGGACGCTACCGCTCAGACTGACGCATGGCATGGAATCCAGAAAAGAACCAATACGTTCAATACAAACGAAGTGCTTGAATCGATCAACGCTACCCGAGTTGTTATGAACGGACTGCAGCCGCTGAAGAAATTACCGGTAAAATCAGCCGATCCCAATACGGTAGAAGCCGAGTAAACCACGAATCGGTTACTCTCGCCAAATTCAAAATACGCGTCAAATTTATATGCGGAACCGGAAGGAAACTTCCGGTTTTTTGAATACCCCCGGAACCGCACAGAAAAAAATCACGAGAAACTCGATAAAATCTTTCCGCACCTTTCTGAACATCACCAAAAGTCTTGCGTTCATCCTGACTTTTCAAAATCGATAATTTTCAGATTCAGGATAAAGGGGGGTTAATCCTTCATTTCCGAAGAAAACCAGCTTTGATTTTCGAGATACCAGCGAATTGTTTCAGCAATTCCTGAACGAAAATCCCAACGCGGCTCCCACCCCAACTTTTCTCTGGCATTTGAAATATCCGCATGAGTCCGCGCTACGTCGGCCGGATGCGGCGGATACTGTCTAATAATCGGTTTTTTTCCCAGAATATCGGCTATTATTTCAATCAACCGATTAATCGAATACGTATGGTCGCCGCCAAGATTAAACGTTTCATATCCTGTCGGACGAAGAGAAGCGACGACTCCCGAAGCAATATCCCGACAATACGTAAAATCACGTTCCTGCGTCCCGTCTCCATAAAGAGTAATGGGCTTTCCCTCCGCTATCGCATGAATGAAACGCAAGATACTCATGTCCGGTCGGCCGGCCGGGCCGTAAACCGTAAAAAAACGTAAAACGGAAGCGTCTATTCCATAAAGATGACGATAACTGAAAATGAGCGTCTCCGCCGCCTTTTTACTTGCGGCATACGGCGAACACGGAAAATCCGTCGGCTGGTCTTCACGAAATATTTCGGTATCCGCGTTTCCATAAACGCTTGAAGAAGACGCCGCGACAAATTTCTGAGTCCCGGTCTGTCGGCAAAGTTCAAGCAAATTAAGCGTTCCGGTTACGTTCGTCTCAAAATAAATCCACGGATTTTCTACAGAATATCGAACTCCCGCGCGCGCCGCAAGATGAATACAGGCGTCGAAATGCGCGCGTCCCTCTTTTGCCAAAGGGTCGAGGAAAGAAATTCCAAGCGCGGCGCGGTCTCTTATGTCGACTTCCTGAAAATAAAAATTTTTAAATCGTTTAAGCCGTTCCAGTCTCCAATCCTTCAGAAGAACGGAATACGCGTCGTTCCGGTCGTCAACGCCGTAAACCGAATGCCCCGCTTCAAGAAGTATTTCCGCAACATTAGACGCAATAAATCCTGCGCAGCCAGTCAGAAAATAAATACTCATTTTTATCCAACTTTTCAGAGAAAAACCATCTGTCAACTTCCCCAATACGGGCTACCGTCGCCGCAGAATATTCAAAACATATTCAAAACGCGTATTTGGCGCGTCCGACGCCTGATTCCAACTCAAATAGAACAAGTCTCAATTATACCAGTTTATTTCCAAAATGCAAGTAGGCGTCGGAAAATCTCCCTGATTTCATACGTCTTTACGACTTGAAAAAAACAAAAGCCGAATTATTCAAAGAAAATTCGGCTTTCCAAGCTCAACTCTATCTCTGAACTCAATTATTTTTTCCGATTGTCCTGGACGCGATTCATTTTACCTTCGCTACGTCCAATCGTGTACGGCTGAACAAGCGTCACCTTAACCGTCAGACCAATAATCTGCGAAATGGACTGCTGAATTTTACGCTGGAAAAGTTCGACCGAACGAACGGTATCGTCCACCGCCTCCGGCGTCGCTTCCACTTTAACCTCAATACGATCCAGACCGTCCGGCCCATTATCAAGAACAATCTGAAAATGCGGCGAAGCGCCTTCAACACGAAGAATACCCGTTTCAATCTGAGACGGAAAAACGTTCACACCGCGAACAATAAGCATATCGTCGCTGCGACGGCGAATCGGCCGGATACGGCGAATCGTTCTTCCGCAGGGGCACTGCTCGACGTCAATCGCAGTAATATCGCGCGTACGGTAACGAAGCATCGGCATTGCGTCTTTACTCAAGGTCGAAAGAACAAGCTCGCCTTCCATTCCGTCCGGCAACGCCTCGCCCGTCGCCGGATCAATAATTTCAGGATAGAAGTAATCTTCAAAAATATGCATTCCATCCTGGAAACAGCATTCCGCGCCGACTCCCGGTCCGCAAATTTCCGAAAGCCCGTAAATATTAAACGCTTTGATTCCGGCTTGTTCTTCAATATAGCGCCGAACCTCCTCCGACCACGGTTCCGCGCCGAACGCCCCAAACTTAATCGGAAATTTCCGCATATCGATTCCCATTTGAAGCGCTTTGTCGATAATATGGACAAAATAGCTCGGCGTACATCCGACGCACGTGACGTTGAAATCGCGCATCAGCATAAGCTGACGCTCCGTATTGCCGCCGGAAATGGGAACCACCGTACATCCCAACCGGGACGCGCCGCCATGAAGCCCGAGGCCGCCGGTAAACAGACCGTAACCATAGGCAACCTGAACAATATCGCTTTCCGTCACGCCATAACCCGCCAGACTGCGCGCAACGACTTCGTCCCATACTTCAAGATCTTTCTTCGTATACCCGACCACAATCGGTTTACCCGTCGTACCGCTCGACGCATGAAGACGAACGACCTCGCTCAATGGAGAAGCGAACAGACCGTAAGGATACGTGTCGCGAAGATCTACCTTCATCGTAAAGGGAAGTTTCACGACGTCGTCGATACTTTTGATATCTTCCGGAACAACTCCCTTGCTGTTCATGCGGTTCCGATAGAGTTCCACATTTTCGTAGGCGCGTTTCACCATACGAATCAGTCGGCGGGACTGGATTTCACGCATCTGTTCACGAGGAAGATAGTCGGGAGCGCTGACCGGATGGTACGCAGGAATAGTTTTAGGCTCTGTCATTTTCAAACTCACGATCCGTTCTCAAATTAAAAACGGCTTGAAAAAATTTTTGTCTGAAACAAAGTAATCGAATTTTATTAAGTATATCCACTTCTTGTTTTCCGTCCACTCCCCCGACCTATTAAAAACAAGGTGGCGAGCGTCTTTTTATCAAAAAAAACGGATTCTACCCCCTAAATGGGGATATTCGTTCTTTCGAGACAATTCGTCATTCTCTCCGCCGTCTTTTTTCAACAGCGTTCCTTCGCCCCGCAAACGCGCGCGGTTTTCCCTGATATTCAGCCGGATTTTCCAAAATCCCGTTCCTGAAACTCGCGAAAATTAAATTTGAAACCGGCTTCGGTCCGCGCGTAAAGAACTTCTTTTTGAATCAGTTCGTTTCCTTTTTTTTCATGGCGTTAAACCAGCGCGAAATCGCCATAAGCGGAAAGTATTGATGATAATAGTGGTAACGCAAATAAAAAACAGCGGGAAATCCCGTTCCGGTAAATTCTTTCTGCGTCCAGCTTCCATCATCATTCTGATTCTCGGCAAGTCTCCGAATCCCCGCGAGTACGGCGGGATGATCGCACATTCCAAAACCGATTAGCGGCAGAAGCGCCCAGGCGGTCTGACTCGGCGTAACGGGACCGCTGCCCCTCAGCGAAATATCTTCGTAGGATTCCGGCGATTCTCCCCACCCCCCGCAAGGCTGCTGATGAGCCAGAAGCCAGTTAATTCCCGCGCGAACCATTGGTTCGTCCTTTGAGACTCCCACGGCCGCCATGCCGGCAAGAACTTCGCCCGTTCCATAAATATAGTTGGTTCCCCAACGTCCAAACCAGCTGCCGTCCGGTCTCTGGGTTTCGCGCAAATGGCGAATACTGCGGTCAAGAGTCCGATCTCCCTGCCCGACTCGGATTCCAAGCGTACCGAAGCACTCCAAAATTCTCGCGGTAAGGTCTGGAGTACTCGGGTCCGTCATCGCATTATGGTCGGCAAAGGGAACCTGCGTCAAAAACTCCTTATTATTGTTCCGGTCGAACGCGCCCCAGCCTCCGTCGGAATTCTGCATAGCCCTCAACCAGGCGAGAGCCGCGTCGACAGCGTCGTCGACTCTCTGGTTTTTTCCGCGCTCCGGAACCAGATTACGCAATGCCATAATCGCCATTGCCGTGTCGTCGCAATCCGGATAAAAATCATTATGGTACTCGAAGCACCACATTCCCGGTTTGGCTTTAACCGACCTGCTCCAATCTCCCGGAACATGAATCTGACGATCCAACACCCAGTTCATCGCTTTCTCCGCCTGCGGATGGTCCGCCCGGATTCCGCCCGCCGCTAACGCCCTAAGCGTAATAATCGTATCCCAAACAGGCGAAAGACAGGGTTCGCAACGCGCCGTTCCGTCTTCCGGATTCTCAATGACCAGATTCATCAGCTGGTCCATAAAATACTTTGTTTTTTCGTGATCGTCGCTCAATCCCATCGCCTTCATGGCAACTAATCCCCACATGATTGGCGGCTGAATAGCGCCCGGTCCGTCGCTGTTCCGGCAATGTTCCCAAAGCCATTCTTCCATACGTTTCAACGCCAGACGGCGCGTAGGTTTCCAGAACAGATTCTGGTAACCTTTCAACATCTTATCCGTCATGCGAAAAAAAGTATCCCAGCTGAAAAAACCCGGATTTTCAGGCTTTCCAGGAGCGCGAAGCGGTCCCCACTCTTCCGGTTTTTTGATAAACAGTTCGCGGATTCCCTTTTCGACTGGAATTTCGCGAACCGGACGAAGCGCCGATACGATGGAAAGAGGCGCCACAATCGTCCGCGTCCACGAGCTGATCGAATAAAGATTAACCGGAAACCATTTCGGCAAAAGAACCATTTCCGGCGGAACCGCCGGGCAGATGGAATATGGAATCTGTCCCAGAATCGCAAGATAAAAGCGCGTGAAGCTGTTCACCTTATCCGCCCCGCCCATTCGCATAATACAGCGTCTGGCGCGCTGCATATAGTCGGCGGAAAGAGGACTTCCGGTAAGTTTCAGGGCAAAATAGGCTTTTACCGTATTGGGGACGGTACTTTTTCCTCCCGTAAACATCGGCCACCCGCCGTCTTCCGCCTGAGTCTTGATCAGTTGCCGGGCCAGAGCTTTCGCAAGCGGAGTATCTTCTTTTCCCAAAAAAGCCAGGATGATGATCAATTCTCCCTGAAGAAGCGCGTCGCCTTCAAGTTCCGCGCGCCAATGACCATCCTCTTTCTGTTGAGAGAAAAACCATTCCTGGGATCGTTGAATCTTTTCCTGAATTTTACTTTGAAGCGCGTCCATTTCTGACCTCGAAAATAGAAATTAAAAAAGGGTAAAGTCTACGAAAATTTTAAATTCAAACCAGATTTCATATCAAATTCATCCCGGCGCATGCCTTAAGAACGCAAAACCGACCGAAACTTAAAAACTCACTCGGCAAATTAAGCTCTGAACAAACGACCAAACGCTGATTCTCTATTTTTGTCGAATCGCGTCGATTTTCTCACGGGCGGCCTGAGCGTTCACGCGAATTCCAGCCCAATCCTGATTTTGAATCATGCCGCGGTTGGCAATCCATGAACCGCCAAGAGCCAAAAGAAGCGGACTCTCAACGTAAGGATCGATATTCTCCAATGTCAAACCGCCAAGCGGAAGATATCTCAACCCCAAATGAGCGTACGGAGCGGCAATACTCTTAAGATACTTCATTCCGCCGCATGGTTCCGCGGGGAAAAGCTTTAATTCCCGGCAACCAAGAGCGACGGCTTTCTCTATCTCGCTGGGAGTCATGATTCCCGGCGCAAAGGGAAGTCCTGCTTCCTGCGCGGCCAAAACGACGTTTTCGTTCAATCCGGGAGCAACCCCAAACGCGGCTTTCGCATCCGCGGCTTGCCGAACCTGTTCAGGAGTGAGAATAGTGCCGACTCCCGCCGTCATTTCGGGAACCTCCCGCTTAATATTCGCTAAAGCCTCCAGCGCCGCCGGAGTACGAAGCGTCAGTTCAATCGCGCTGACCCCGCCGTCAAGAAGAGCTTTTGCCACAGGAACCGCATTCCGTACCTCGTCAATCACAAGAACGGCAACGGCGCCGCAAGCATGGATTTTCTGAAGAATTTCCTCTGAAAATTGAGATTGCATAAAAAAGTCCTTTTCCCAATGAATCGTTTCACGGATTAAACACAAATCAGGTCCTGATTTTACCATAAATTTCAAAAGATGGAACGGCCTGAGTGAAAAAATTTGGAAAATACCCCGGGAAAAATAAAAAAATAAACAGAAATTTTAACAATAAGAAAATTCTCTTCCTTTCCGCTCTTGCCTTTTGAGATAAATTCGACTATAATTTAAATATCGTGTTTTTGTTTGTCAAAAATCTTGTTTCGAGGATTTTTTATGACTATTTTCAAAAAAATCATTAATCGGGAAATCCCGGCGGACGTCATCTTTGAAGACGACCAGTGCCTGGCCTTTCGCGATATTGCGCCGCAGGCTCCCACTCACATTTTGGTCATTCCCAAAAAAGAGATCTCTGCCGTCGACGCCCTGAGCGAAGAAGACGCGGCTCTCGTAGGACACATTTTCCTCGTCATTCAGAAAATTGCCAAAGACGAAGGACTTACAGACGGTTTTCGCGTCGTGACGAACAACGGTTTACTCGCCGGCCAGACGGTTCCGCACCTCCACTTTCATCTGCTTGGCGGCCGCCCGCTGAACTGGCCGCCGGGGTGATTCTTTCGGAAATAATTTTCCGGGTTTGAAAAATAAACAATTCCCGAGCCGACGTTTTCAAAATTCTTTCAAAACGCCGGTTCTCTCAAAACGATTAAAAAACCTCAAAATCTTCGAAAATTTTCTCGATTTGAAGAATTTCTTCCCGCGTCAAAAGAGCGTCGCCCGCCGCGACGTTTTCAAGAACCTGTTCCGAATTCCGCGCTCCGCAAAGCGCGTGCGTTTTTTCATATTTGCTGAACGTCCAGGCTAAAATCAGCTGCGCAACGGTTAACCCGCGTTCTTCTCCTAACGGCTGAAGTAATTTCAGACGTTCGTTCACTCGAACGCGATTCTCAGGAGAAAATCGTTTTTCGTAATTTCTTCGGTCTCCTGGACCAAACTGCCGTTCCGGACTCATTTTTCCGGTCAACAGTCCGCGGCACATTGGAGAATAGGGAAAAAGCGACATATTTTTCCGACGGGCGTATTCCAACAATCCATTCGATTCTATTTTCCGGTCCAGAAGTGAAAAACGTTCCTGAATAACGTCCGCCTCGCCTTTTTGAAAATACCGATCCAAATCCGAGAGCTGAACGTTCGAAACGCCTATCGCCCGAATTTTTCCTTCCGCCTTCAAATCCAGGAGCGTCCCCATGGTTTCCTCTGTTTTTGACGTGGAATCCTGCCAGTGCGTTTGAAGCAGATCGATTCGATCCGTCTGAAGTCGTTTCAAACTCGCCTCGACTTCGCTTCGAATACTTTCAGGACGCAGATAACGGTAAACGCGCCAATCAGATTCCGCTCCCGTACCGTATCCTTCGTCCGTCGAATAAAAATGAAAATCGCCTTTTCCTTTCGGCCAATCCTTTTTATCCCAGACCAAACCGCATTTGGTAGCAATCAGAAATTGATCGCGCGGAACGCCTCGAACGGCTTTTCCAACGATTTCCTCCGAGCGGCCAAAACCGTAAACCGGAGCGGTATCGATGAGATTAATCCCATGATCCAACGCCGTCCGGATCGCTTTAATCGCTTCTTTTTCCTCCGTTCCTCCCCACATCCAGCCTCCGGCCGCCCAACTCCCAAAGGCAAGAACCGACGCCGTCATATCCGTATTTCCAATTTGCCGATACTGCATGATTTTTCTTTTTCCAAAACTAAACCCAAAAAATAAATCGTTTCAATTTCATCTATTTTAAGTCTTTTTCCAAAAAAAGCAAGAGCCTTTCCAGGAAAGTCTCCTGAAAATTCATACTCCCCCCTTGGCAAAAACAGATTTACTCTTTAAAATTAAAGGGCGTATTTTTCAATCCCAATCGGCCTTTCTTCATTTTTTCATGAAAAAAGGTTTTGATTTCAGTCAGACGTTCATCAGTAAACCGGAAAATTAAAGAATGCGAAAATATGTTAATGAATTAACAGAGCAGGAAAATGTGAATGAAATTTTCCGCGCGAGTAATAAACAGCTTCGTCCCAATCGAAACGGCGCCCTTTACCTTCAGGTTGATCTTTCCGACAAAACGGGAACCGTTACCGCCAGACTCTGGAATGCCAACGAGAATATTTACCACCTGTTTGAAAACGGCGATTATCTTCGCGTTGAAGGCAAAGCGCAGATTTTTCAAGGCGCAATGCAACTTATCGCCAAACGTTTTGAGAAAATCAATCCATCGGAAATTGATGAACTTGAGTTTATTCAAACGACGGGATTGTGCGTTGAGCAACTCCTTGATTCCATGCATTCCATTTTAGACGGTCTGAAACGTCCCGCGTTGAAAGGTCTGGCTCAATGCTACCTTGAAGACGCGCTGTTCATGGAACGGTTCGCTCTTTTTCCCGCCGGTATTAAACATCACCACGCATATCGCGGCGGTTTACTGGAACATGTTGTTAACATGATGGAATTATCGCAGAAAATTGGAGATTCTTACGCGTATTTAGACTCCGAACTTCTGATTTTTGGAGCGTTCCTTCACGATACGGGAAAAACCGTTGAACTGGAATGCGAACCGGAATTCGCGTACTCGAATATCGGCCAGCTTCTGGGACATATTAATCTTGGAATCTCCATGCTGGAAGAAAAAATTCATCACTACGAAGAAAAGACGGGCGAAGTATTCCCGAATGCATTGGCAATTCAATTGAAACACCTTATCGCCAGTCACCACGGCGAATACGAATACGGAAGTCCGAAACTTCCCATGACGCTTGAAGCAATGGCGCTTCACTGTATCGACCTGATGGATTCCAAGCTCGCCGCTTTTCACCAGTTGCTTGAAGAAGACCTGAACACATCCAGCCCATGGACGACATTTCAGACTTCGCTTCAGAGAAAACTCTTTAAGGGACTTCCCGAATAGAGCTTTTCACGCCTCCTGAACGTTAAAAAACGCAACGGGTATTTCCCATGTGCCGATAAGACAGTATTTGAAGGAATTCCAAAATCGGCGTCTGCCAAACAGGATTGGACAACAAAACAGACGACATTCAGCTTAGGTTGGACGCCGTCTGTTTTTGCACATTTAGCAATTAAAAAGTACCCATTTTTCGTTCGCAAGTACCTTGATTCTTTCATAGATTTATGATATAATTAGACGAGTGATATCGAGGAGGCAATAATGTGGCAATTACCTATACAAAACTATGGAAATTACTTTTAGATAAAAAGATGAAGCGAACCGATCTAAAAGAAATTGCCGGCATTAGTAGCAGTACGCTTGCAAAACTTGGAAAAGACGAGTATGTATCGTTGGAAAGTCTCGACAGAATATGTATAGCGCTTAATTGCGACATTACCGAGATTTTTTCATCAGCAACGGAAATGAGTAAGGAGAACTACTAATGACAAACGAACAAAACATTCGATACAGAGATATTTTAATAGCTCCAATCAGTGAATGTGCCAACTATACCCCCAAATTTGGTCATGGAAGAAACGGCGGCTTTTCACTTGCTGAATTTCAAACCCTATATGGTGCAGACGCATTTTATAAATGGTTGGGCTTGGACAATCCGTTAATGTATTCTGTACATAAGGGGCGGAATTACAAGCGTTTATAGACAAATCGGTATCGGTTGCGAACGTCTTGTCCGGGCAATCTTTATGGATTACCTTGGTCTTAATGCTGGCGATGTTACTTGGTCATATACAGTAACAGGGACTAATGGTAAAGAACGTGCGCTTTCCCTTGATGGTAGGATTATTCTTGACAAAATACCGAATGCAGAAGTGAAATCTCGTTGTGAAGCATGGATGATGCAGATAGC
>CAZWOV010000018.1:0-16119 GCA_964635645.1 uncultured Planctomycetaceae bacterium
TTCAGTCTCCGGCGACGCTAAATGCAGAGAATACCAGAGCGTCGGATCCTCCATAAACGGAAACGGAGAACCGGCGGCGAGGGTTTTCATCGGAATTTCACGGTCGATCAACGCCCAGGTAATTCCAATGTCGCGAAATTCGTCTGGATCGAAACCGGTTAATGCGTCGGAAGAAAAATAAACGAAAAGCGAGTAACAATTTTTTAAAATGCGGGATTTCAGTTTAATGGAATTGTTGGGAATTTCATTTGGCGTCTGTTTGGCTCGGTTGATTGGAAATATTACCGCGTACGGCTCTTCGCCTTTCGGTCCGTTGCCCTGCGGCAGACAGACAAATCGGTGACAGTATCGCGTGCCGCGGTGGACGTTGCGCATGTTGCGGGTATCAAGCCAAACTTCAATCCGATCACTTTCGTCCGGACGGTGCGGATTACACCATAATTCTCTGGTCTTACCTGAGACGAAAAATTGAAACGCGATTCCTTTTTTATTCCATGCCGTTCGGACGCTGAATTTCTTGGAATTATTTTTTTGGACGAATACGCTTGCAGGATTTCCCGTTTGTTCAAGGGATTCAAAGTCCGGAAGTTCAAAATTTGCCGGAAGTTCGTGAAGGTCTTCAAGATTTTCCTGATATTGGCACGTCATTTCAACATGAAACAGGAAACGGCTTGGAATTGGGAGTTTATGGAACATTTCATCTTTTTTCGTGGAGTTCAGAAAATACTGAAGCGGACTTGGATAGAACAAAATCCAGAAAATATTTTACTCTAAATGTTTCCTAAAGTCAACACGAAAATTAAAAATTTGCTTTTACTGTTCCGATTGTGTGAGTTGTGTGGATTGTAAGCGGGCCAAGAGGACGTTGTGTTGCCAAAAGGCATCGCGTGGCAAGGCGTTTCCAAAAATCAACGCATTTTTGCCGTATGAGTAGATTTTTTCAGATAAAAAAATTTTAAATTATTGAGTAATTTGAGTTTAAAACAAAATAAAAATGGCAAAAATAACGAATTTAACGACAATAGAGGACGTGTGGAACCCTGGGGTTTTGTAAAGATTAGAGAATTTCAAGAAATTTCAACGTAATTTTTTTCATTTCTATGTTATTGTCACAGATTGTGCATTAGTAAATGTAAAATCCTTTTGATGGTTTCTATAGGAGAGATTTTGTTTTAAGTGGACGCAATAGTAGATAATTCCGTAAGGTTACGGATACGAATACTTTGGAAAGGAACCCGAAATATGAGACATGGAATGACTCGAATCTGGAATGACGAAAACGGCGTGTTGACATTCGAATGGATTCTTCTTCTTACGGTTTTGGTGATTGGGATTGTCGGCGGCTTGAGCGCGGTTCGCGACGCCTATATTGACGAGCTTGGCGATTCTGCCGAAGCGATGGCGTCTCTTGATCATTCTTACTATATTAATGCGCCGGTTCAGGCGGCGATTTATGATGAGCTGACGCTTCCGTACAGCGGCTTGAACGTCGTTGATAAAGGGTGGATCAGCGGGTCGGCTAACGCTTCTTTCGACGGTCAGTCGACTTGGACGTACACTCCGTCCAAATATAAAGACGTTCCTGCCGAAGTTACCCGATTTCGTCCGGAAAGCGGAATCGCTGGCGACGGTGAAAGCGAAGGCAGCGGCGAAAGCAGCGGCGCCGCAAGCGGAGCGTCGGGTATGAAACTTTCTCAAACCATCGTCCGTCGCTCAAGCGTTCCCGGCGAATGATTTTTTGGATGAATTTGATTTCTTTCCGCTCCCAATTTCCATTTGTCTGGAAACTGGGAGTTTTTGGATTTATCAGTCTTAATTTTTTGAATAGAGAAGAAAGCGGAAGAAAATGTCGAAAATCGTTTTGGCTATGTCCGGCGGAGTGGATAGCAGCGTCTGCGCACATTTGCTGACTTGCGCGGGACATGAAGTTACCGGCGTATTTATGCGTCATGGCGTTCAATCTCCCGTTTCCGCTAATCAATCGGAACCCGTTCGAAGAAAACACGGATGCTGTAGCGAGGAAGACGCTTTTGACGCTCGAAAGGTGGCGGAGCAGCTGGGAATACCTTTTTATGTTATGGATTTTCACGAAGAATTTCAGCAGATCGTGGATTTGTTTGTCAGGGAGTATTCGAATTGCCGCACCCCAAATCCATGCATTGTGTGCAATGCGAAAATCAAGTTTGGGAAAATCTTTGATTTTGCGGATTCCATTGGCGCCGATTTTGTCGCAACGGGACATTACGCAAGGATTCTTCCGTCGGAAACGCCGTTTGGAAATTTTCCCCTTATTCAGCGCGGGTTGGATTCAGGAAAAGATCAATCCTATGTTCTTCATCGCATACCGCGGGAAAAACTTTCGCGTTTAATGTTTCCGCTTGGAGCGTTTCGGAAAGAAGAGATTCGGAAAATAGCGGAAGACGCGGGAATTCATGTCGCTCATAAGCGGGACAGTCAGGAAATCTGTTTTATTCCGGACGGAGATCACGCGCGGTTTGTCAGGGAATTTATTCGTCGGGAAACGGGAGAATACCCGGATACGAAAGGAAATTTTGTTACGCTTGACGGAAAAGATCTGGGACCGCACGAGGGGCTTGAGCGATATACCGTGGGACAGCGAAAAGGTTTACGATTGGCTTTCCGTGAACCGCATTTTGTCATTCGGCTTGAACCGGACTCCCGCAGAGTAATTCTTGGACTTCACGACGACCTGGCGCAAACGCAGTTTGCCGTTTCCGACATGAGTTGGCAAATACCGGAACCGTTGAATCCTGTTGAGTGTGAAGTGAAGATACGTTATCGTTCGCCTGCCGTACCGGCAAAAGTAACGCCGTTGAAAGAAGGGGCCGCCCGCATTGAGCTTCATGAACCCGTTTTTGGTATTGCTCCCGGTCAGGCCGCCGTCTGTTATTTCGGCGATACGTTGCTTGGCGGCGGTTGGATTGACTGAATAAAATAAAGTTTTGATGAAATTGAGATCTGTTCATCGCTTTAATTCAGGGTACGAACAGAAAAAACGCGCTGTTTTCAGCGCGTTTTTTCTGTTTGCGTAAAGATAGGAAACGTCTTTTCAGGAATTCGCTAATTTCAACGCCGTTTCACGAATGGCGCAGAGATCCAATTTGCCGGTTCCAAGAAGAGGAATGGACTCGACCTGGAAGTACGCGTCGACATTGGGAATCCAGATCGACGGGTATTTCTGCTCAATGAGAGCGGCGTTAAGCTCTTTGGGCGTCATGGAGAGTTCCGTATGCAGAACAATCAGTTTTTCGCCCTTTTTTTCATCCGGAATGGAAGTTACGCAGATTTTCGTTTCGGATTCGCCGCTGTTTCCGAGTATCCTGTTCAGGGCGTCTTCCAAACCTTCGTGAGGTACCATTTCGCCGCCGATTTTTGCAAAGCGGCTGAGTCTTCCGGAAATAAACAGGAAATTTGATTCGTCCTGTGAAACGAGATCGCCTGTGCAGTACCAGCCGTCTTTAAGGACTTCGGCCGTTTTTTCCGGTTCTCCATAGTATCCGGACATGACGTTAATTCCGGAGATCCAAAGCATGCCCACTTCATTCGCGCGGCAATGTTCGCCGGTATCGAGATTTCGAATCTGGACGGACGTTCCATAAAGCGGAAGACCGATGGACGCGTCTTTCTGTTTGGGCGCCCAGTCTGTTACCATGCGGCTTTTGGACATGTTTACCGCAATAACGGGAGACGCTTCCGTTACGCCGGCTCCCTGAACGGGTCGTACGCCGAAACGTTCTTCATATTCGTCCATCAGTTCAGCCGGGCAGCGTTCGCCGCCGGAAACAACGATATCGACGCTGGCCAAATCTTCTCTATTTATTCGTTTGGCATACATTCGAAGGAACGTAGGCGTTCCGACAAGAATCGTCGGCGCGTATTGCCGACAGAGTTTCGCGATCGATTGACAATCGAGCGGCGACGTGTGATAATATCCTTTCAGACCAATAGACAATACGGACCATAAAATACACGAATATCCAAATGAATGGAAAAACGGCAGAATTCCCAGAGCGCTGTCCTGGTGCGTAAGTTGGAGAGAGGCGCAGAAGGCGTCGATATTCCCTCCAATATTTTTATGCGAGAGAACCACGCCTTTCGGGATTCCCGTTGATCCGGAGGTAAAGATGATGGTCATGGGATCGTCCGGATTTATTTTATGAAGTCCCAATTGACGTTCCAGAAGCCAGAGAGGCGTCAGGAACGTTTGCGTCGCAGCGCAGAGTTTATCCCAGAGCGTCACGGACGCCTTGACGTCTTCAAGGAAGATCAGGTCGCATTCCGGTTTGAATTTTGTGAAGTTTTTATCCTTCATTACGCGCCGACTAGTGACGATATGGCTGATTCCAACCTTGCGGACGCAGTAATTCATGATCTCATTGCTCAAAGTGTAGTTGAGATTCACGGCGGTGCGCCGGTCCAGACCGAGCGCTCCGTTGGCAAGCAGACTTGGAACGCACGGAGGAATCAGGACGCCAATATTCTGTTCGTTTTTTCCGAGGACTTTTCGGAGTCTTCTTCTGAAGACGAGCATGGCCAGAAGCGTATTCCTGCGGCTGATCTGCATGGAAAGATCGGAGGCGAGAAGCTCTTTGGGATTTAATTTTTTCAACTTCCGGATCATTTGACGTACTGGGATCTGGCGGCGGTTGAAATTATCGCTGGCAGATCCCGCCCGGGACAGGCGTTCCGTGAAAAATCGGCGTTGAAGTCTCTGAACCGCGTCGGGTAACGCGCGAATATCCTGATGGCAGAAGTCAACAATCGGCTCGCCGAAATAAACGGTAACGTTTCGTCGGAAATGAAACGTTAAAATTTGTTCCCAGCAGAACCGTTCCGGCCATTTCCAGATGAACTTTCCGTATTTGTGACTGAAAATACTTCCCCATAAGCCGCCGATATAGACGGGAACGACCGGAACCTGCTCTTTTCCCCGGAGCATGTGTTCCAGTCCGGGTTTGAACGGCATAAGGGTTCCGTGCCGGGTAATTCCGCCTTCGACAAAAATACCGACGACGTCGCCTTCGTCCAGGGCTTTTGACGCTTCGCGAATCGCCCGAACCGACTCGCGGCCGGGAGCGAGGGAAATACCTCGGTATGCGACGGCAAGTTTATGCAAAAACCATGGTTTTCCAAACGTATGCCAGAAAATAATTCGCGGTTTTTTCCAAAGTGGAAACATAAAGTACATTAACTGGCCGTCCAGGAATGAAACGTGGTTTGAGGCCAGAACAAAGGGGATTCCCTTCGGAAGATTTTCTTTTCCTTCAAATCGAATCCGATAAAAAAGGCGGAAAAATAAATGGAAACAAACGGCGGTCGCCTGCGGAATGAAAAGCAGAAAAAGGAGCGCGAAAAACGCCGTAAAAATCGTGAATCCAATTAAAATACTCCAAATCATTTCAGCCTCCTTGCCGCCCAGATGCAGATTGTTCCCACAATGAGAGTGGAAATTCCGGAAACCATCCAGATACCGCGGGCTCCCAGCGCGTCAATAAGTATTCCAAAAACAGCGACTCCGAGCGTCATTGCGGAGAAACTGAGGAAGTTAGAGCCGCCGATAATTCGGCCGCGCTGGGATTCTTCGCCGTTTTTTTGCAGGTAAGCCATGAGAGGAATATCAAAAACTCCGGCAAAAGTTCCCAGGAAGAAGAGCGCGGTCAGGGCGTGAGCGGACGCCTGAGAGGGGAGCGTCCCTGTTCCCGCTGGCGTCAGGTAAAGAGCAAACGCGCAGACCGCCATGCCGAAAGCGGAAAAAACAGTCGGCGTCAGAGTGGTTTTTCCATGCATGATTTGTCCGACAAAAACGCTTCCGACGGCAATTCCAAGCGCCAAAATTCCAAGGAAAGCGGCGGCTCCGTCTTGATTTTGGGTAATTTCCGGAATGACAAATTTATCGATATTCGTTTGAGCCAGCGACGCCAGACCCCAGTAGTACGCGCTGCCCAATGCGACCAGAAGAAGGGCTTTGTGTTTCAGCAGGTAGGTGAAATCAGAAAAACTCTGTCCAACCGGAATTTTTTGAAACCACTTCAAAGGTTCGCATTGGCGGAGCGGCGGCATTTTCTGAATCATAAACGTCGAGAGATAACCGGTAACCGCAACGCCCAGCAGAATCGCGGCGGAAAGCCAAAGCCGATACTGACCCGGCGCGTCTGGCGTCAGCCGTAAGCCGTCTACGTCCGGGAGCGTCGTCCAGACGTAAAGATTATTTCCAAGAAGGGTTCCGGCAAGCACTGCCACAATGGTGCTCATTCCAATCAGTCCGTTGGCGGACGGGATATTTTTTTCGCCGACGATATCCGGAATACTCGCATATTTTGCCGGCGAATAGAAAGCGCTTTGCGTTCCCATCAGAAACAGAACGATAAACAGCAACCATGGATTACCGATTTGAATAACGAGTACGCCTAAAAGCATGATGAAAATCTCGGCGATTTTGCACCATGCCATTACCTTTTTCTTGCAGAATCGGTCGGCGCAGTATCCGCCATATCCGGAAAAAAGGACGAAGGGGACGAGAAACATTAGTCCGCCGATTGTCAGGGCAATATTCGCGCCGGCGCCATAGTCTCCATAATATGCTCCAAGTCGCGCTTTTCCTATCGGCACCAGGAGCCAGCGGAAGATATTGTCGTTAAAGGCGACGGTAAACTGCGTGATCATCAACCCAAGAAAACTGCGGGAAAACAGCGAATTTGTCTGCTCTGAAACGCATTGAGAAAAATCTTCTTTCATTGGTATGCCGTTTAATATTGGATAAGGAACCTTCGCAAGTCGAAAAGGCGAAACGTTCCGGATTTTATTTTCAGGAAGTTCTCGACATTCGGGAATTTCAAATATTTCGATTTCCAGGAATGAAGATTTTCCAAAAAATGAAAATTTCGATTTTAGGACATTCCAAGTATATCGGAAAATTTGAATTTTGAAAAGGGCTTAAAACGGCATTTTGTAAAAGTTTCGTAAAATTTTATTAGATTTTGCATGATTTTTCCCAAAAATTTTCCGGAAATCTTCAGGGTAGTTTTTCCGACGACGAAAAAATTACCCTGAAAGCCGCGTGAATTCAGATCTTTTAAAAGACGACGTGTTAAAATGTTTTTTTTAGGAAAATCCTTTTAACGAGTTGCTTTTACGTTTTTTCAAGGTCATTCTTCCGATATTTCGATTTTGCTCCAATAACCCGCTTCAAACATCCAGCCGTTCGGCATATTTTCCAGTTCAAGCTGGATGGTATTTCCGGCGAAGGGAGTCAGATCAAAATCGACGTTCTGCCACTGATCGCCGTCGATTGTTTTTTCAAACTGGACGGAACCGTTTACGCGGATTTTCAAGAGCCAGTCGTATCCGGGATGATTCGCGACGTTGAGTTTCAGGATTGTTTTTTTCCCGCTTTTTACGGCGTAGGCGCACGATAACAGGCACGGCGTATTCCGGTCCAGCGGATGAGTGAGAAGTACGTTTTTCTTTCCGCGTTCGTTTGCTCGAATTTCCGGATTCATATCGGGACCGCATTGGGAAATTTTCCAACCGGGAAAGAATTTATCGACGCCAGCCTGAAGGTTATTCAATCCATAGTGGAAGAAGCGGATTTTTTCCATTTCCTTATCCGTGAAACGACATTCCTGCGCAGGTTTCGGATCCCACGAAAGTTCGAGCGGCTGCGGCTTGGCTTTCTGGTTGGGGATGACGAAATATTCGACCCCGTCGATCGTTTCCATTCGTCCTCCGGCTTTTTCGACAACCTGACGCGCAAGTTTTTCGCAAACGTCAAGCAAGGAGTGGAAATTGTATTCCGTGAAGGAGAATTTTGACTCGTGATCCAGTTTTTCAGAGAAACGCGCCGGAAGGTTTTTGAAACCGATTTGCGTGAAGAGCGCGCCTCCGGCGCTTGATGGATTGCAGTCGGAATCGTATCCTGCCCGCAATGCGATTTGAATCGTCTGATCCGGATCGCCGTTTCCGTAGAGAAGGCCCAGCATAATACAGGCTCCATTGATTTTGACGTCAATAGCTCCGTTGCTCGCTTTCTGATATTCCGGATTTTTTCGGTACTTTTCGAGACATTTGTTCCACGCGGAAGTCCAGTCGTTTGGATTTTCTCCGTGCCAGACGCGCAAATCCCGTACCATTTCAGCATATTGGGAATCCGGGGGAATAGCCGCCAGGCCCGCGTCAATCATTTGGTTGACGTCTGCGGTAAAGAACGCTTCCGCATACATTGCGCCCATGAAAACCCCGCCGTAGACTCCGTCGCCATAGTTCATCAGACGGCCGAATTTTTCGCCCAGCGCAATGACGTGATTTGGAAGGCCGGGAGAGATCAGACCGGAATAATCCGCTTCGATTTGATAGTCGATATCGTTGGGACATTTGTTGAATTTAGGATGTCCGGAATCCGGCGGCGCGATTCCGCTTCGGAGATTGTTGCGTCCCGCGTTATTGGCACACCAGAGTGGGTATTGGCTGTTGGCAAAATCAATTCCCGCCTGACGAATGGAACAATCCAGGCCGTATTGTTCCAGAGAACGCAGAAAAGTCATTTCAACGTAAAGGTCGTCCTGTCCAAACGCATTATTAATCATTTCCGGCGTCCAAACGGGCGTTTGATCTTCCGGAATGATTCTGTCGATGAATTTAAATTCTGTTGGAGCTCCCCAGCATACGCCGGCGATTTGGCCGACCCAGCCCGCTTTCATTTTGTCGCGGTATTCCGCGACGGAAAGATATCGGAATTCGGGTTCGTCGGCCTGAACCGTTTTGCTTTTTATTCCCCCAAGGCAGGTTGCGGCGGTCAAAATAATTCCTAATAGTTTTAATTTTTTAGAGATTCGTTTCATATTTTTCTCCTATTGGCAGGTTGGCGACAAAAACCCCAGTCTGTTTTCCGAGATATTTTCGTTTAAAATCCCGGCGATAACATTACGTTTATTTTATCTTATTTGGCTATTAAATAAAGGGGGAGCAAAATTTTCTGGAGAAATTTGCTTTCCTCCTCTTGCGAAAATACGGATTTTCTGCTATATTTACCTGGACTATTTCTCACAGTTATTTCTTGCCGGAGAAGAGGTCTGAAAATGCTCATTTTGGGTATCGACCCTGGAATCAATATTACGGGTTACGCCGTTGTTGAAAAAAAACGCGGAACAAACGCGCTGAAACTGTGCGAAGGCGGCGTTATTCGCGGAAAAGGTCTGGGGACGCTTCCGATCCGTATTCAGGAAATCTATCGAAATCTGATAGAGATTATCGAGCAGTGGCGCCCGGCGGCAATGGCGCTTGAAGAGATTTATTCTCACTATGAACGACCGAAAACCGCGATTGTCATGGGACATGTGCGCGGAGTAATCTGTCTTGCCGCGGCAGAGTATGAAATACCTGTTTTCAGTTATTCCGCTACGACTGTTAAGAAAACGCTTACCGGAAGCGGTCGGGCGTCGAAAGGACAAATGCAGCGCGCGATTCAGCTTGAGTTTCGCTTGCCTTCCGTTCCGGAGCCTCCGGATTTGGCGGATGCGCTCGCTATTGCGATGTGTCACGGTTTTCATGCGGAATCTATTGGAGATTTTTGAGGTTTTTCACGAGGATTCTTAAACGGCGCGTCGTTTTGGGAAGTAGGGTTGATTAAAAAAAGGAATCGAACGGAAGATGAAGGTAAGGTTGAAAGCGTTGGATGAAAATTTTCGACCGAGAGAGAAATTTTCCGCGAGACATTAATTTCAGGTTAGAGAGCGTTCATGAAAAAGATTGCGATTATCGGCGTTGGACTTATTGGGGCGTCGTTAGGAAAGGCGTTGCTCAAAAACGGCGCGGCGGAAGTTATTTCCGGATTTGGCAGACGCCGCGCTAATCTTGAGACGGCCCTGGAAAATCAATGTATTACGCATATTGCGCAAACGTTGGAAGAGGCGGTTCGCGGCGCGGAGGTCGCGGTTGTCTGCACGCCGGTTGAGACTATTGCCAGAACTATTCGCGAGGCGTTGCCTTTTGTTGCGCCGGGAACGGTTTTTACCGACGTAGGAAGTACGAAAGCCTCGATTTTTGATGATTTTCAGGGGATTTGCGAAGAATACGGCTGCGTATTTATCGGCGGTCATCCGATAGCGGGAAAGGAACTTTCAGGCGCAATTTCGGCGGACGAAAAACTTTATGTTGGGAAAACGGTTGTTTTGACGAACTGTTTTCCGGAAATGGCTTTTTTGAAGGTGAAAGAGATGTGGCGTTCCGTTGGCGCCAACGTTGTTTTTATGTCGGCGTCGGAGCATGACGCCGTTCTGGCGCGGACGAGTCACTTGCCTCATCTTCTTGCGTGCGCGCTTTCAGCCGTTACGCCGCGGAAACTTTTTCCATTTACCGGAACCGGTTACGAATCCATGACGCGGTTGGCTTCCGGGAGTCCTGAAGTTTGGCGCGATATTTTTTCCGACAATCGCCTGAATCTGATTTCTGCGTTGGAAGATTATCTTAAGAAGCTGGCGGAGTTGCGGGAGATCATTGAGTCCGGCGATAAAAAACTTCTGGAAGAGTTTCTTGCGGAAGCAAAATTTGACAGAGATTTACTACAAAACAGTAAGTCCGGCCAATTATGAAATGATTGAAATACGGCGCGTTCAAATGAAAACGCGCCGTATTTCAGAACGCAAACATTCCGTAATCGCAGTCGAAAACGATTAATCGAAATCTATTTGCCGAAATCTATTTGTTATTTCTTTTCGCCTTTCAACTTACTTTCCGTTCCGTTCGGCATTGCGTATCCATGCGTTTTTCCCTGAAGGAAAGTCAGTTCTTTTTCGCAATTCAGATTATTGAAGAGAACCATTTGACCAGAAGGCGGGCAAACGTAATCTCCCAGTCCGGCAACGACGATCGTTTTTCCCTGAATCCGTTTCGCGTGATTTGCGGCGTCAAAGTACCCCAATCCTTCCGCCCAGGCGGGCCTCCAACCGTTGAGACGGTTTTTCTTTGCGTGACCGGCCAGATCCAGACACCATGGGACGTATGCGCAACATTCCGTCACATCCGGGTCAAGTCCGGCGGCGGTCAGACATTGAAGACCGCCCTGACTTCCTCCGCTGACGATAAGAATTTCGCCGTTCCATTCCGGTTGGGTTTTTATCCATTCCAGAGCGCGTATCAGCCGAAGCATCATTCCGCAGAAATAGGAAGTTTCGGGTTTGGCGTTTTCTTCCGCGCTGAATCCGTATCCGCTTAATTCTGTCTTTTGGAGGTTTGCGTAGTATTCTTTCGGCTGGCCGTTTAGTATGCCGTGAGCGTTGATGTCCAGATCAAGTCCGTTTGAGAATCGTTTGTTGGCGGAGTATACGCCGTAACCCTGGAACGAAACGTGCGCGGGGAGCGATTTTGGCGCGGCGTTTTTCGGACGGCAGAAATAACCGGAAACCGGTTTGCCGATGCAGTCGATTTTAACGTCCCAGCAAAGATGACTTTCGCGGCCGCTGTCTACTTCCGTCATGTCGGCCCGAATTGGGACTTCGGCGAGGCGGGCTTTTTGTTTCGCCCAGAATTCGTCGAAGTCGGCGGGTTCCGGACAGCCGGAAATTTCGTCCAGACGTACGCCGGCGCCGCCGTCAAAGGAAGGCATGTCCTTTTCGCCGTTCTTCAGAATTTTTCCAGAATCGTCGTATCCTTGAACCATAATGTGAACGAAACCGGGAATTTCAATTTTTGTTTTAATTTCAAGCGGTTTTTCTGATTCTGAAACCGCTTCGCCGCTGAACGTGACTCCGTCGTCGCCGCGTCGGGTCCATTTCAATTTTTTGCCGGAAACCGGTTTGCCGTCTTCAAGAAGCTGGACGGAAAAGGTCATTTCTTCTCCGGCCGCGTATTGAAGAGGATCCTTGTCCGTAACGCCGTAGAAACGAAATTCACCGGCGAAAAGACTTCCTGCAAAAAGAAACAGAATAGAAAGCGAAAGGAGATATTTCTTAATCATGACGACTCCTGAAAAAAGGTTGGAAAATAAAAAATACCGATTAATCGGGGGAATGGATTTGGTCCTGTTTCCTTAAATATAGTCGATTTTTTCTTTTTTTCAAGAGTCGGTGAAAAAATTTTTTTTCAATTTGGGTTTCGACGTTCGTTTAGGGAAATGGAGGGCGTCCCGTCGATTGTTCCGGAAGATTTTCGCTGTTTTTTTCTTGCGCGTGAACGCATGAGCCGCTTTTGGTTTTCTGTTTTTTCTGCTAATCTTTATTTGAAAACTCAAATTTCAGGAGAAAAGACATGAAAAAATTTTTAAAACTTATTTTATGGACGTTCTTTTGGATGCGTCTGACTCCGGAAACTCTCCTGGCTCAAAGTCTTTATTCCGCTTCTCCGCAGCTGGGCGTTCAGAGCGCAACGCTTGAGAATACGATGCTTCATGAGAAATTACGGGATACGGACGGCCCTTGCGTCGGACGGGATTCATGGCTTTTGGGATACGGTATGGGCGGATTTTCTTCCGGCGGACAGTCGGTTAAAATTTCCGGCGAAGAAACTGTCAATCCAACGCGTTTCGATCAATCTCTCGGCGGATTTTTACTGGGGACGGACCTGAATATCGGCGCGGATTCCAGAATCGGGGGATTCATGGCTTTTAACGCTTCGCGTCAGACGTCAGAAAATGAAAAAACAAACGTTCAAAATTATTTTTGGGGCGTTTACGGACGAAAAGACTGGGAAAGGGGGTATTTTTTAGGTACTGCCGCCGCCGGACACGCGCATTTGAAAGAAACCTCGTCAGCTCTTTATTTTTCATCTCCCAAAACTGGCTCGTCAAACGCCTGGAGGGCTTTTCTTTACGGAGAGTTTGGTTCCGAAGTTCGTATTAATTCCATTTGCATTCAGCCGTTTTGGGGACTTCAGTATTATTTCAGCTCCTTCGGTTCCTTCGAGGTTCCCGGCGAGCCGTCTTTTTCGGATAGTATTCGGTTTCCGGCGTTGAAAACCAATTCGTTTCGGAACGTCCTTGGCGTTCGCGTTGCGGAGACGTTCTGGAAAGAAGAAAGTCGGGCTTTGCGCGGAAACGTTACGGCGTTCTGGTTTCATGAATTTCTCAATAATGGAGACCTTGGCGGCGGAACGTTTTTGAATATCTCGGAATCTATTCCGGAAATGACCGTTTCCTCTCAAAAATATGGACGCGATTGGTGCGTCGTTATGCCGACGTTGGAATGGAACTGGGGAAAATTTAAAGTCTGGGGAGGCTATGCCGCGATGTTCAATTCAAGGGAAACGCTTCATTGGGGCCAGGGCGGAGTATCTTTCTGCTGGTGAGCATATTCCTGAAATCGACTTTCTGTTATTGAGAAACGGCGTTTTTAAATGTTTTGACGGCTTTCAAGAAGATGAAGAAGTCTGAAACCAATAAAAACGTCGGACGCTCAAAGATTGAACGTCCGACGATTGTTTGACGACTGGACTGAAAATGCAACGCGGACGGATTTTCAGTTCATTTCAACGGAATTCTATTTTCCCGGTCGGGTCCTTTGGATTTTTTTGTAGATTTCGACGTATTTTTGAGCGCTTTGCGTCCAGGAGACGTCAAGACGCATTCCCGTATCCTGCATTTGAGACCAAAGTTCGGGACGATTGCGGTAAACTGCGAGGGCGGCGTCTACGCCCCACGAGATACCCTGAATATCCGCGTTGCAGAAACGAATGCCGTTGGCTGTTTTCGCCGCTTCCGTTTCCGGAGTCAGGTCCGTTACGGTATCGACCAGACCGCCCGTTGCGTGAACGACGGGAATCGTACCGTAATGCAGAGAGTAAAGCTGCGTCAGGCCGCAAGGTTCAAATCGGCTCGGCATGAGGAAAATGTCGCTCCCGGCGATGATTTGATGAGCAAGCTCGTTGGAGTAACGTATTGAGACGGCAACGTTTTGCGAATAACGCGACGCCAGTTCGCGCAGCCGGTTTTCCAGTATCGGATCGCCGGAACCGAGAAGAACCCACTGAACGTCTTCGCCGGCGGAGGCTTTTCGGCTGATTAATTCTACGGCCAGATCAAATCCCTTCTGTTCGGTTAAACGTCCAACCAGTCCTACGACGGGTACGTCCGGACGCTGCGGAAGGTCCATCTGATTCTGAAGCGCCAGCTTGCATTGGAGTTTGCCGTTTTTGCGAGTTTCGACGTTGAAATGTTCCGCAATGAACGGGTCCGTTTCAGGATTCCACTCGTCCGTATCGATTCCGTTTGTGATTCCCCAAAGAACGTCGCGGCGGTTTCGCAGAACGTTTTCAAGACCGCAACCGCCGGGTGAGGTCGTAATTTCACGCGCGTAATTGGGACTGACGGTCGTAATTCCATCGGAAAAAACGACGCCTGTTTTCAAAAGATTCAGATGATCGTAGCATTCCATTTGAAGCCAGTTAAAGTATTTCCAGTGAAGTCCCGTCAGCGACATTGACGCCGCCGGAAACACTCCCTGATACGCGATATTGTGAATGGTGAAAAGCGTTGAAATCTTTTCGTAACCGGGATAGTCGCGATAGTAAATGGATTGAAGAGCCGAGACCAGACCTGTTTGCCAGTCGTTCAAATGAATAACGTCTACTTTCAGGTTCAGCAGACGCACGGCTTCAAGTACCGCATAGGAGAAAAAAACAAAACGTTCGCAATTATCGCCGTAATCTTCGTTGTTGCTGTTATATAGGCCGTCGCGGTCAAAGTATTCGTCATGTTCGACGAGATAAACGGGAACTCCTATTTCGGGAACGTAACATTTCCGGTACGTTCCGCGTACTTCGCGGCCGCCAATCCAGACGCGAAGTTCAACTCCCGTCGGTTCGGATGGATATTTTTTAGTTGAACGATAAGCGGGAAGAATCAGGGCGGTTTGACGTCCAAGCTGAGCAAGCGCTTTCGGAAGCGCGCCGCACACATCGGCTAAGCCTCCGGTTTTGGCCAGGGGAGCCGCTTCGCTGGATGCGATAAGAATATTCATAGTTACCTCCCAATAAGAATTTTCAAGGAAATCCTTAAAATATAAAAAATCGAAAAAAATTCCAATTTATTATATCATGAAAATTGCTAAAATCCAGTATTTTTTTCCTGTTTTCTCCGAAAAAACAGGAAATTTTCATTCAGAATATGTTTCGAGTCTTTTTATTCGGAATGAAACGCATGGAAAGAGAAATAAACAAAGGAAAAAACAAATGGGCGAACGCTTCAAAAACGTCGTAGAAAAAATTTTAAAGTTAAAAACCAGATAATCAGATTTTGAATTGAAAATTTGTGAACAGGCTTTTTTAATTGCGTTGGCCGTCTCGAAAAAACTTAACGCCGGATTGCGAAACGACCGCGACGTTTTTGGAAAAAACATTAATCAATTTGAGTTCCGGTCCAGGCCTGAACGATTGGTTCAACCTCTTTTGCCCAGAGGTAATATCCCGCCGTATTCGGGTGAAGCTGGTCGGGCATCAGCTCTGTTTTCAGCGTATCGTCTTCGTTAAGAAAAACGTGATTGATATTCTTGAAAAAAACGAATTTTCCATCCGCCAACGCAGGGAGCTGCGCGTTAATTGCGGCGATACGGGCGCGGTACTGCTTGCCGGGAACAGGGGAGGTTTCCGGTTGAGAGCGCGGGAAGACGGCCAGAAGGAGAATCTTGGCTTCCGGGAACATGGCGCGGAGTTTGCCGAGGATCGTCTTAATTCCGTTTACCGTGTACTCCGCCGTCGTTTCGGGACCGCGGTCCATGTTGTTGGTGCCGATCATCAGCATGATCATTTTAGGCGAGATTGCGTTTAACATCGGGTTTTCAAGGCGCGTCATGGTTTGATCCGTAATGTCGCCGCTGACTCCGATATTGACGGTCGTTCGTTTGTCGTTTGAAAAGAATTTCTGATAGACTTCAAGACCTTTTCCGGAATTATCCCAGAAATCCGTAATAGAGTCGCCAACCATCAGAACGTCGACGGTTTTCTTTTCCTGCGCAAGGAGCGGAATAGCTGAAAAGAAACCGCTCAAGACGACTGTCAAGCATAAAAATAAAGTCCATTTTTTCATAAAATATCTCCTGGAATAAAATGGGATGGAAAATGATTTTTTATTTAATTTAACATATCGTTTGCGTCTTGTCAAGGAAATCCCGTTTT
>CAZWOV010000019.1:0-657 GCA_964635645.1 uncultured Planctomycetaceae bacterium
GAGTAGCAGTATGCCACAATGGGAAGCATTCCCTGCGTAATGCCCTGATTGACGGCATAGGCAAGCGAATCTATTTTCCGAACTACGCCGAGACCGGCAACCGCCGCGCTTGCTCCCATATTGGCAATCATGCCATTGAGGAAAAAGTTAGAGATTTGTCCTGCCGCCAGGAGAAAGAAACTGGGAACGCCGGATTTCAGAATATCCCAGGCGGTAACACGGACGTTCCGATAATTTTCCAACGTAAAGCGAAAAATGGACGTTTCTTTATGACGAAGCAGATAACGAACGAAGTAAATCAGCGAGGCGATGTTGGACAGAGCCGTGGCGATAGCGGCGCCAACCACTTCCCAACCGCGGGGAAGCAGGACAAACATAAACAACGGATCTAACGCTATATTCAAAATCGCGCCCAAGGTAATCCCGAAACTGGCAACCCGGGACTGACCGGTACTGCGGATCAGGTGCGCCAAAACGACTGACAAAACCGTGGGAATACCGCCCATGACCATTACGATCATGGTATACCATACGGCAAAATCAATACTGTCCGCGTCGCCGCCGATGGCAAGCAAAAACGGTCGGGCAATCAGTCCAAGCAACAGACAATATCCAGCGGACGCAATCAGCGCTCCTCGAACAGAAAGAACAAATGCC
>CAZWOV010000019.1:667-10112 GCA_964635645.1 uncultured Planctomycetaceae bacterium
CTTGCCCGGCCATGGCGGCCTTCGCCGATCGCCCGTGTGATAACGCTGGAACCTCCGACGCCAAACAGGTTCGCGATAGCGGTCATGATATTGTAAACGGGCAAGCACAGCGATATCGCCGCAACCGCCGCCGCGTTATTGGTCAACCCCACATACCACGTATCGGCAAGGTTATATATTACCGTAATGATCTGACTGATAACGGTGGGAATAATCATCGTTGCGGCCGCCTTCGGAACTGGCATATCCGCATAAATCAGTTTCTCCCGAAGAGCTAATTCCGACTCCTCTTCCGCTTCGTTTCTCATAATCGTCCAACCTTCCTTTTTTAATCGACAGTATTATAACGCTTTTTCTCCTGTTGTCAATATCTTTACGTTACTTTTTTTCACTGCCAAACAGCCGTCCGCAACGACAGAGTCGGCGAAGAGGGCGTCGAAACGATTATTTCCCACTCTTACCGGCTCTCCAAGGAAGGTTTCCGCGAGACGGTTCCCAAACAGATTTCGCAGGGGAATTTTGTTTCCGCCGTTCGCAAAGGCTGAGCGAATTTCAGTCTGCGCCGACGGAAAATAAATTTTAACTTTTTCAAATATTTTTCTTGACTTTACGTTTTTTTATGGTAAAATCAAATTTTGAAAATTTCATGGGAAAATTGGAAATCAACATTTCCGACTTCTTTTGAAAACGTTTTGTTTTTTTCGCCTTTAATCTCTAAGGATTTTTCAACATGTATTTTTCCGTTCGTTCTTCATTTTCAGTACTCTTTTTCATTTCAGCGTTCGTTCTTTCCTTTCCGTTCATTTCTCTTTCCCGTCTTTCCGCGTCCGAAACGGTTAATCAGACGGAATATTTTTTTGAAAAGACGCGCTCGGAAACGTTTTCCTTTGAAGGACTTCGTCTTCAAAAAGGCGGCGAGACTATCTGGGAATTTCATCCCGACGCGCCGGAAGGAAAGCCTTTTATCGCGCCGATGCGACTTCCCGACGGACGCGACGCGACGCTTTTACGTCCGAAAGATCACGTTTGGCATTTGGGAATCTGGTTTTCATGGAAATATCTTAACGGAGTCAATTACTGGGAACCCGGCGCGGGTAAAACGGTCGTCCGCAGCGTAGTTCCGACAATCGAAAACGATTCCGCAGAAGTCAAAGTTCAGATCGACTACATCAATCAGAATGCCCCGGAAAGAATTGTTTTGAAAGAAGAAAGAAGAATCGTTTTCTCCAAACCGGACGTTAAAGGAGCGTATTCGATTAAATTTTTCCACCATTTTACCGCCCGGGAACAGGACGTCGTCCTTGACCGAACTCCCCCTCATCCTCACGGCGGAGGGTATGCGGGCCTGGCGTTTCGTCTCAACCCGATTTTTGCGAAATTCGAGACGCATTGCGCAAACGGCGAAAGCGAAATGCGTACGATTCGTGAAAAACCGGCCGACTGGATCGAGTATCGCGATCCCCAAACCGGAACGGGAATACGCATAACGATATTGAAAGGCTCTCCGGAATCGCGTTTTTACGCGCAGAAATCCGATTCTTACTGTCTGATCAATCCCTGTCCCGTCATGACGGGGCCAAGAACAATCAAGGCCGAGGAACCCCTCGATCTTGAATATCGTCTGGACGTTTTTTAAGTTTCGCATTGCATGGATTCAGCGACCGTCTGTTTCCGCTCCAACGATTTGAGCGTCGTTTTTTCACCCTGTGCGTTCACTGCGCACAGGGTGATTTTCGTATGAAACACCTCGTAGCTCTCCCTGGCGAACATTTCCCGGGCCGTAACGTCAACCTGGTAGGTGACGGAGGTTTTTCCGATTCGGATTCGGTTTATCTCAAACGTTACGATCGCTCCGTTCGGAACGCTTTTCATAAACGAGACGGCCTCCATTCCCCGCGTCGCAAACCGAGCCGCGGGATAATCCTCAAGCGCCGCGATATATGCAAATTCGTCGGTCCAGAGCAACATGTAGCCGCCAAACAAAACGCCGCGATGGTTAAGATGCTCCGAGCGAACGATTGTCCTGAATTTCAAGTTGAACGCTCCGTCGAAAAAAGTCTTTTATTCAAACAATTTCACTTAAGTTTTAATGTTCCGAGCGGTCTCCGCAGCCTCCGCCGCAGGAATGATTTTCATCGTGTTCGCCGCATCGGTGGTTTTCGCCATGGCGTCGGCAATGAAAATCCTCGCGAACGCTCAAGTTGCCGGCAAGGTAACTTTCAGCAACGCCGCGAACGTTTCCTTCCGCTCCGCCGACTACCTTAATTCCGGCTTGAGTCAGGGCGTTTAGCGCTCCGAAACCAATTCCTCCGCAAATAAGCAGATCGATCTGCTCCGCGGCCAGAAGCCCCGCCAGAGCGCCGTGTCCCGTTCCGCCGGTTGATTTTCGAGATTCCGAAATTATTTTCCCATTTTCAATTTCAAAAACAGCAAATTCCGGAGTATGGCCGAAATGCTGAAAGACTTGATTATTGCCGCAGGTAATTGCCAGTTTCATTTTTTCTCCTTTTCAACGATTTTTATCTACAGAAATTTTAGGACGGGAGGCCAATTCGTTTTCTCTTTCAATACGCGCGGTTCCAACGGACAATACCGTCGATTCACGCTTGCTTCATATTCATGATTTTCGACGGACGAACCGAAAATTGCGCCTCAATACCAGATCAATCGGTTTTTCAGGTATCGGCTTAAAACTGTTTCGGGCTTTATTCTCGTTTTTTCCCCTTATTTTTATTTCCTTCCCCTTGAATAATTTGCCGAATCAATTAGAATAAGGACGTCGGCGTTTCGCTGAATTTTCGCAGCCTCCCAATCGCTTCCCCCCATTCTCAGGAGAAAACAATGAAGAGCTTTCATATTTTAGCCGTACTTTTTTCATGCTTTTTAGGAACCGTTTCTTTCGCGTCGGCGCAGGGCCCCGTCGTAAAAACGATTCAGATTCAGAATCGTTTTCTTCTTTTGCCGATATCCAATTCCGCGGCCAAAAAAGTAGTGGAGATTACGGACGCCGACGGAGCGCGGGCATTTAAATTTGAAATAACGCTGGCGGATTCCAAAGAAAATACGGATTGGTGGTCTTTTCTCGACGTTCAGGAATACGCGGGACAAACCCTGAAAATCTCGACCGATCGTCTTGAAGATGGAAACCGGGCGTTTGAATTGATCGTGAACGCTCCCGCCGTACCGCGCAACGAACCGCTTTACCGTGAAAAATTTCGTCCGCAACTTCGTTTCTCTCAAATTCAAGGCTGGAATAACGATCCAAACGGCATGATTTTCTGGAAAGGCGAGTATCATCTTTTCTGGCAATCCAATCCCATGGGACTGCCGTGGGGAAACATGTTCTGGGGACACGCCGTCAGTTCCGACCTGGTTCACTGGACGGAATTACCCGTTGCTCTTCGTCCTTTCGGAGACGATTTGCCTCCGGGAAAAAAACACCCTTCAATGGCCGTCCGCAACTGTTTTTCCGGAACAGCGACGCCGGCATGGGACAAACCGCTGGAACGTCCGAACGATCCATATTCCCGCCCTCTTTACGCCGCGTTTACCGATACGGGAGCGGGGGAATGCCTGGCCGTCAGTCATGACGATGGAAGAACGTGGAAATACGATTCCGTCATGATCCGGCACCGCGGCCGCGATCCGCAGATAATTTGGCTTGAGGAAGAAAAAAGCTGGCTCGTCGCCGTCTACGAAGAAATTGAAAACGACCGTCTCATTGCTTTCTATCAAAGTAAAGACCTTAAAAACTGGGTCCGAACCGGCGATATTCACGGTTTCTACGAATGTCCGAATCTTTACCGGCTTCCGGTGGACGGAAATCCCGAAAACGCCAAATGGGTCCTTTGGGCGGCGGACGCGCAATACGTTATCGGACAGTTTAACGGCAAAACTTTTGTGCCGGAGCACGAAGGAAAACACCGGCTTCACTACGGACGATACTACGCCTCGCTTTGTTTCAACAATACGCCGGGACGGCTGATTCAGATTGGCTGGGCGCAGATTCCAATTCCGTTCGAAGCGAAACATCCTTTCAACCAGACGTTCGGCCTCCCTCTTGACCTGTCTCTGCGTTCCACGCCGGAAGGAACACGCCTTTTTGCCGAACCCATTCGCGAATTGGAAACGCTGCGCGTGGAAGAACGCGATTTTACGCAGAATTTCGTCCCCGGCTTCTTTGGCGACGGACAACTTTACGAACTTTTCGTTACGGCAGACGCCTCGCAGAACGCGGAACTTCATTTTGGTCCAAACGTCGTCCGATGGGACGCGGAGAAGAAACGGCTCGACGAAATGCCGCTTACGCCGGTAGATGGAAAAATAACGTTCAGGGTCTTTATCGACCGACCGATGTTTGAAATCAGCGCCAATCGGGGAGAGGCTTTCAAAACGGCGATTCGCGCCGATATGGGAGAAAAAATCGCCTCTTTCCGATTCACCGGAGCTGGGACCGTAAAAATTTGGAGTCTGAAAAGTATTAAGGACTGAACAAACTCTTCCCCCTCTTTCTTTAAGAGGGGGAATTAAAAATTAAAAAAAATTTTTTCTCCCCCTTGTTTTCTTTTGCGACGTCGGGTAAAATAAACGTCGCAGACTTCATGTCTCTGAATTCAATTTTCGCTTTAAATTTCATTTTTTCATAATCCTGCCATTTATCAAGGGGAGATTTTATGCGTAAGGGATTTACTTTAGTTGAGCTTCTGGTTGTCATCGCCATCATCGGAATGTTAGTAGGTCTTCTTTTGCCGGCGGTTCAACAGGCCCGAGAGGCCGCCCGCCAAATGCAGTGCGGCAACAATCTGAAAAACATGGGGCTGGCCGCGCTTAATCATGAAAGTACGGTAAAAACCTTTCCGTCAGGCGGTTGGTCCTGGAACTGGGTCGGCGATCCGGACGCGGGATTTGGTCCCGCTCAGCCGGGCTCCTGGGTTTTTTCGTTGCTTCCTTTCCTCGAGCAGAACGCCCTTTTTCAACTTGGAGCCGACGGCGACGTCGAATCTGTTACCGGGGGACAGAAAACGAGCGCCGGAACCGTAATGTCTACGTCGCTTCCAGTTTTTAACTGCCCGTCGCGAAGAACGTCAAAAGCGTACGCGCTGAGCACAACCGTTTACAATGCGGAAAAACCGGCTACCGGCGGAAAAACAGACTATGCCGCCTGCTGCGGCGCTCTTAATTCCGGAGCGAGTTCGCAAAACTCGTTCTCCGACTGGGGAACCGGACGTTCAAAAATAAAGAATAAAAACTGGACGAACTCGACGCACAACGGCGCGATTTTTGATTTGAGCGAGGTTACCATGGGAGAAATCCGGGACGGCTCTTCAAACACCTACCTGATTGCAGAGAAATACGTTTCTCCCGACTATTATGAAAGCACGACAAGCTACGACGACAACGGAATGTTCAGCGGAATGGACCAGGACAATCAACGGACGGCCGGTACTCTCGGAAGTAAATCTGCCGTTACGCCCCTTCAGGACCGTAAATCATATCCCGGTTCCATTCAGTTCGGGAGCGCTCACGCCGGAGCGTTCGGCGCAGTCATGTGCGACGGTTCCGTGCAAAGAATATCCTATTCCATCGACAATGAGACGCACATTTACCTTGCGGTAAGAAACGATGGAGAACCGGTAACGATTCCATAAACGCGGCGTTCTCTTCAAGGTTAATTTAATTCGATATCTATTTCCATATTGAGGCTTTCTATTTCGGAAGGAAGCCCCGACAAATTTCTGATAAATTCTCAACTTACGCCGCGGGCGAATTCCGTTTGAATCTAAAAAATCAAATTTGGGGACAAAGAAGAACTGTTTCGTTGAAAAAATTGAAAATTTCTCTTCTTTCCTCTTGCCTAAAATCTCGGGAACGGTTAAAATAACGATTCGAAAAGTATTCCGAATTCAAGAGGTTTTAAGATGCTTCATCCATTTTCCAGATTTATCGTCTGCTCTTTTTTCATTCTGCTTTCGTTTTCCGTCCTCAACGCACAGGATAAAACGGAAAAAGACCGTTTTGCCGCCTATCGGGAACTTTACGTTGAAAATGAAGACGAAGATTCCGCCGGACTTCCCACTGAATCATTGCCAACGCCGTCTCCCTCGACCGGTTTCTCGCCGTTTCCAACTGCCGATTCTACTTTTTCCACAATGGGAGTCCCCGGTTTTGGACAGTCGGCCCCGACTCTAAACGCGACGGCTAAAGTTCTCGCTCTGCCGAACGCTGGAAAACCGGGCGAATTGGAAATCGCTGCGCAAATTCCAACCGGTTTCAAAATTTACTCGCTGACGCAGGAAAAAGGCGGTCCTTTCCCAACAAAAATCCATTTGGGCAACGGTATTTTGACCGACGGTAAATTTATTTCCGTTCCGACGCCAAAAGTCGAAAACGACGAAGCGACCTGGGGAGATTTAACGATTGAAACCCACCAGAATTTTGTGAAGTGGAACGTTAAATTCACCTGGAAAGACGCCGAAAACCCTCCCGCTCAAATCTCCGGAAGCGTTGAAGCGCAAATGTGCGACGCCAACTCGTGCCTTCCGCCGAAAAAATTCCCTTTCACCGCCCCGGTTCCCCAGATAAATAAAGAGCCTTTGCCAACCGAAACAAATACGGAAACACCTCTTTCGGAACATCCCTCCGATCCCAAACGCGCCGACAAACTCATCGTTTCAGAAAGTCCCGCGCCGGAACGCGCCGCGGCCTCTGAAGACGATTTTCCGCTCGCCGCCTCTTTGGCAAATGAAAACGTTCCTGAAACGAAAACGCGGGAAAAAGTTGAATCCCGCTCGAATTCTACCGAAACGTCCGTTGAAGAATCGGAAAACTTTAAAAACAGAAACTTACCCGAACCGGCTTCCGGGCAGGAAAATCAGGAATTGAACGGCGCCGATTTCTCCGTTGACTATTCGCTGGCAATTATTCTCTTAATGGCGTATCTGGGAGGACTCGTCCTGAATCTGATGCCGTGCGTTCTGCCGGTCATCGCGCCAAAACTCCACTCGTTCGTCCGACAGGCGGGCGAAGCGAGGTTGCGAATCTTTCTCCTGAATGTCAGCTACACATTGGGACTTTTAACGGTTCTCTGGATTCTCGCCGCTCTGTCGCGAATAGCGGATCTGACGGCCCTCCTGAAAGAATTTGTGCCGCAAGACTTTGCCGCGAAACTTCCTAATTTGCAAAACATGGGCTGGGGACAGCAATTTACCTATCCCGCTTTCGTTATCTTTATGATCGCTCTGGTTTTCGTCATGGGATTAAGCTTTCTTGGAGTTTGGGAAATACCTATTCCTGGAATGATCTCCAGCGGAAAATTAGGCAAAATGCAAAGAAAAGAAGGCTTTTGGGGTGCGTACTGCATGGGAATCCTGACGACGCTTCTGGCTACGCCGTGCGTCGGACCATATCTTGGTCCCGTCTTTGGTTGGGTCATGACGCAGCCGCTCTGGACGTCTTTCCTCACGTTTACCGTTATCGGACTTGGACTTGGAACTCCTTATTTAACGATCGGAGCGTTCCCTTTCCTGATTCGTTTTCTTCCCAAACCGGGAGAATGGATGGAAACGCTTAAAGAAGTCATGGGATTTTTCTTCCTTGGAACAGTCGTCTGGCTCTTTTACGTTCTGCCGGGACGTTTTACGGTTCCTACGCTTGGACTCCTGACCGCTCTCTGGTTCGCATGCTGGCTGATTGGAAAAACGACGCTTTCCGGCGCTTCGCGCGAATCGGTCTTAGCCGCGTGGGTTTCCGGAATCATTTTCACCGTCCTCGTTGGTTTCGTCCTCTTCTCGATGGATTTGAGTCAGGTCAGCGACGGCGTAGAAAAAACGACCGTCGTTCCATGGGAAAAATTTTCTTCCGAGCGGGTTGAAGAACTGAGGCAAAACAATAAGATCGTCTTTATTGATTTTACCGCCCGTTGGTGCGCCACTTGTCAAACGAATACGAAATTTGCGATTGAAACGCCGAAAGTCGCTGAATTCGTTAAATCCAACGGAATCGCTCCACTTCTGGCCGACTGGACGGAACCGTCGGATGAAATCGAACGGTACCTCAAACTCATGGGACGAAATTCCATTCCCCTGATTGTTATCTGGATCCCCGGAAAAGAAAGGCCGATCTTAATCGACGGACTCATAAGCGAGTCAAAACTCCTCTCCGCGCTCCAGTTTTCAGTAGAAAACGCAAAATGAGATTCTTTCTCGAAACTCTCCCAACAACAAAACGATCGGGAGAATTTCGAAATGTAAAAATCCTTTTCCGCCTTTTATTGATTGGTATGATAAAAAATTCTCCGAAATGTTCCCGCCCCTACTGGATTTAAATTGAATTTCGATTAAAATATGCAAAAAGGGGGTTTTTTAAGGGAAGTTATGTTTGATACCATTTTTGAAAAATGCGCCGTCGTCAGCGGTCTTATTACGGAAACAGAACTTTTGTCCGCCGTGAAACAGATGCAGGACGAAGGTATTATTTTAACGGACAAGACTTCCGAATATCTGGCGCAAATCCTAATCAAACGCGGTTTTCTTAATCGCTGGCAGTCTTTGCAGCTGTTGGCGGGAAGAGGGCGTTTCAATCTGGGAGAGTACCGTATTTTTGATTCTATCGGCCACGGGGGAATGGGACAGGTCTTCAAAGCCCGCCATTATATTACGCAAAAGGTCGTCGCCGTCAAGGTGCTTCCTCGGGAAAAAGCCCTTCGCTCTCAATCTGCTATTGATAATTTTAATCGTGAAATCCAGTCTCTTTCTCGTTTGAATCATCCTAATATCGTCTCGGCTATTGACGCCGGAATGGACGGAAACGTTTATTACATGGTCGTGGAATACGTCCCTGGCCCGGATTTGCGCAAGCTCGTCCGCAAACGCAGTCCACTGAAGGAAGCTACGGCGGCAAATATCATTCTCCAGGTCGCTCGCGGACTTTCATACGCGCATAGAATGGGTTTGGTTCACCGCGATATCAAGCCGGGGAATATCCTTGTTACCATGAACGGTTTGGCAAAACTCTCCGACCTTGGGCTTGCCAGTTCAAAAGATTCTGCCGACTCCGCGCCTTCTAAAATCGTTGGAACGGCCGACTATCTTTGTCCGGACCAGGTTCGCAAACCGAACGAGCCCAACCCGATCTGGGACATTTATTCTCTGGGATGCGCGCTTTACTTCATGGTTACGGGAAAGGTCCCGTATCCAAACGGCAACGTCAATGAAAAAATTCGCCGGCATCTCGATTTGAACGCGCATCCGACGAATCCCGCTTTTTACAATCCGGAATTGTCCGAGAATTTCATAAACGTTCTGGCCTGCATGATGGCGAAAGACCCCCGGGAAAGAATTACTTCCGCGGACGAAGTCGTTCGTCTGATGTCGATCTGGGCCGACGGAAATCTCAGGCCGCTTGAGTTTCTAAATCCTGAAATCAATCATTTTCATGAACGGCAACA
>CAZWOV010000019.1:10122-15844 GCA_964635645.1 uncultured Planctomycetaceae bacterium
TGAAAAGGATTATGATTTTGAAAAAAGAGACGTTTCAGACGATTCCGAAAATAAAACCGAAGAAAACGGATCCGCCGCCGCATCGGTCGGTACTGTGAATATTCCTGTTTCAACGGATTCGCCGTACGCTCAAACATGTTCCATTCCTGCGCCTCCGCCGGTTCCAACTACCGATGATAAAAGCGGGCTCTCGTCTTTTCTGCCGATATTTTCTAAAGAAAACGAAAAAAACAAAGAGCCCGAGAATGAGAAAAACGGCGCGAAACCCGCGATAAATTGGAGCGGACTGCTGAAACGAATCGTCAAAAAAACGGAAAACGGTTAAAGGGCAATCTCCAGACGCGGCGATTGATTCCGTTTTCATTCATTGCTCCGTCTCCGTTTTCCGGTTAATCAAAATTTAGGCTTCGCGGACTTTTTCTCTTAATTTTTATTTTTTATAAAATTTTCTGCATTTTTTCTTTGATATACGTCGGTTTTTTATTTTATGCGTCAAATTAAAAAAAACATTTTTTACCGCCGCGAGTTTGAATCTCTTTTTTTCGTTTCTGTTTTCAGATTCAGGTATTTGGGCAAAGACAAGTTTCCAGTAGTCAAATTTTTACTTTTTTCAGAAAAATTTACGGTCAAAACGGATTCTACCGGTTGAAAATTTCTCAAATGTGATTAAAATAGATTAGTTGGATTAACTTACGCTTTTCTTCCGACGCGCTTATCGCCGTTCGGAGGACCCCGTAGGGGTCGATAAATTTTTATTAAGTAAATTTCCCTTTTTATTTTATTTTGGGGGTATTAAAATGTCAGAACTCAATCGTTCGTCATGCTACGAAAGAATTTTCAAAAATCTCACTCTTTTGGAAAACAGAAATCCCGATTTGAGGCGTCTCGTCTCTTTTTTTGACGCGTGGCTTAATTCCTTCGTTCAGACTTCAGTTTCTACGGCAAACGGGAATTTTTTCGGTCAAAATGAATTTGGCTTGGGAAAAGAACCCGTCTCTGGCGCGTTCCCTTTTGAGACGGATTCCCAAACGCCTTCTGCCAATTCTATTTCCGGTTCGGATCAACTGGATTCCAGCGCGGTTTCTCAACTCGACGACTCTCGAAAAACTGCCGACGGTTATCCTAACCCGTCCGACGGTGCGCCAACGACCCCGTACGGAATACGTTTTACCGTTTCCCGACAATCCGTAATGGATTCCGGTTTACCGTCCGCGGCTGGCGAACCGATCGCCTCGGATATCGATTCGGCGGAAATGAACGCTCAACCCTCCCAAACCGCGCCGAATGCTGTGAATCTCTGGAAAACGGAGGATATCGACCAGCTTGAAAAACGTCTCTGTCTGAAAATTGAAGCTTCCCGATGGGCTCTTGAACGAGATAGACTTTTGAAAATGTCCGCCGATTTTCAAACTGAAATTGAACCGCGCGATCACGCTCTTCTTTCACGCGCCCGGGAATTAACAAACTGTTACCTCTGGATGAATAATCCGGAGACGGCCCCGGTTATCGCCACGGACACGTACGAAATGCTGGCCGACGCCTATTCTGCCGCCGCGGCGTGCGTCACGTTCATGCGGGAACTGATCTCGCTGGTCGATCGTTCGCCAAAATCGGAGATTCTCAGCCGGATTTTGCGCGACGCACTCTACATTACGGCAACCGCGCAGTCTGCCCTGCGCCGCGTCACCTACGACGTAAGCGGAAGAGAGGATCAGGACCAGATCCGCATTCATCGCTGGCTTACCTATTTGACAAAACGCTACAGTATTTACGTCAATCGCCATATGAAAAAGGATTCTCTGGCTCCAAAGGAACGGATTTACGTTATTCCGGAATATATCGAGCGTCTGCGCCGGGAAGTGGAAAAACTGGGACAGCGGCAAAAAATCCTCACGGACGGATTCCGAAGAGTTCAATATCATGCGGGAAGAATCCAGACCCAAAACGGCGGCGACTACGATTGGCTTAAGATTATCGAAACGGTAGACGAACTGGTTGACGCCGGAATACCTGCAAACGATAAACGTTTCGACGAGATTCTTCGTCCTATTCTTCACACTCTTAAGGAAGTTCCATCCTACAAAGAGCATCCTTTTTTCATTAACGTTCTCATGGAACTGGATTTCTGGCATGAAAATGCTGAAGAAAAAGCTCTTGTCGAACAGGAATTGATTGCGACGCCGCCTCAACCGAGCGTGTCGTCTCCTGATTTGTCCGCAGAGGAATACTCAAGCGTTTGGGATGAAATGGAGCGGAGCCTCCTGCCGGGAAAATGTCTGGACGAGAATGGAAGGATTGCGTCCTGGGAAAATCAGCCGCATCCCGATTTTGCCTATGGACGGAACGTTTCAAGCGCCTATCCCGCCGGTATGCAAAACGACCCCAGAGCCTATTCGGCCTCTCAAGCCCGCCATGATGGAGCGGGGGGTAACGAAAGAATCGCCCCGCGCCCCTCGGCCGCCTGGGGGCGCGGACTTTCAAACGCGGAAAACGACGTTTTCGGCAACGGGATTTCCGCCATGACGTCCGCTCCGGAAATAAATTCGGAAAGATCCCGCGAAAATTCGTTTATGAATTACGCAAACGCGCGGAAATCCCAGGGATTCGGAATGGGGATTTTAGCGGAGTCTGAAGAAAATTGCGCTTTCCAGAATACCGACTCCGCCTCCGTTAAATCTGATACGGGATACTCGCGTTTTACGGGACATCGCGGCGTGCCGTCCTACGCAAGCGTCGTTTCCAGAAAAGCGCATTCTGCGCATCGCGAACCGGAAACAGCCGTTCCCGCCGAAGTCGTAATCGCACAGGCAAAAGAGATCCTGGCCGGTAAAACGATCATTCTGGTTGAAGGCAACGCCGAATCGCCGTTAAGAGCGCAGATTTCTGAAAAACTCGGGTGCGCGGTAGTTTCAGCCGACAATGAACAAACCGCCTCGGAGAATAAATTGGCTCAATTGATTCATCCGGGCAACGTGGGAGTCATTGTGTTCATGGACGTTACCGACCCGATTGCCGTCAGAAATGTTGAGAGTTATTGCCGGAGATTCGACAAACCGTTTTTGAGGGTTTCGCGCGACAGCGATCTGGCGAGTCTTGCCCGTCAAATCGTAGCGGCGATGACTCTTTGGCGTTAATTTTCCGTTTCTCGAAACGTTTGACGCGCAAAACTCTTCGTTTTCAGAAGTATTCTGCGCGTCAGACCCGCTGTTTCATTAATTTTTTTATTTTATCTTCCATATGCCGAAAAAAGCTTTCATTACGGGAATCACGGGACAAGACGGCGCATACCTGACGCGTCTTTTACTTTCAAAAGGATATGAAGTTCATGGTTTAATGCGGCGAACTTCTCAATTTAATATCGCAAGACTTAAGGAATTATGCGACGGCGCGGCATTTGAAAACCGACTCTTTCTTCATTATGGAGACTCCACCGATTCGCTGAACATCACTACGCTCATTGAAGACGTCCGCCCGGACGAAATTTTCAATCTGGCGGCGCAAAGTCACGTAAAAGTGTCTTTTGAAATGCCCGTTTACACTTGCGACGTAGACGCTCTTGGAACTCTTCGAATCCTTGAAGCGGTCCGACAGGCGCAGCTTACGGACAAAACCCACGTTTATCAGGCGTCAACATCGGAGCTTTTTGGAAAAGTGCATGAGATTCCGCAATCTGAAACGACTCCTTTTCATCCGCGTTCTCCGTATGGAGTCGCAAAGCTTTTCGCTTACTGGACGACGGTAAACTATCGGGAATCTTACGGTATGTTCGCGAGCAATGGTATTCTTTTCAATCATGAATCGCCTTTCCGCGGCGAAACTTTCGTCACGCGGAAAATTACCATGGCCGCCGCAAGAATACTCAATGGACTTCAAGACCGTTTAGAGCTTGGAAATATGGACGCGAAGCGCGATTGGGGACACGCTCGCGATTTTGTTGAAGCCATGTGGCTAATCCTTCAACATGACGAACCCGGAGATTTTATCATTGCCACGGGCGAACAGCATTCCGTTCGCGAGTTCGTGACGCTGGCATTTGAATACGCCGGCGTTTCGATTCGTTGGGAAGGCGAGGGCGTGAACGAGGTGGGTATCGCAAAAGTTCCCGTTTACTCGCCAAACAATGAAAATGCCGTCTCGTCGCGTTTCACTCCGGAAGTCGGATTCAAAAACACGCCGATGGAGGAACGGGTCGTCGTTGCCGTCAATCCGGAGTTCTTCCGTCCGGCAGAAGTCGAAACGCTTCTCGGAAATCCCGCGAAATCCCGAAAACTCCTCGGGTGGACGGCGAAAACGTCTTTTCCCCAGCTTGTGCAGGAAATGATGGAATACGATTTGAAAAAAATACCCGTTTTCTGAAACTTTTTCAAAAGTTTTACTCCGCCGGATCTCAAAATCTGTTTCATCCCAAAAACAGGTTTTGAGGTACATTCGGGAAAATTCAGGCGGTTTTTTCAGATAAAAAGTCCGTTCCCTCTCCCAAACGGAAAAAGAAAGCATCGCGATAAATTCAACGCCGTCCATAATTTGTTTAAAGTTGTCGAAAGAAAGCCGGCAGGAAAATTATTTATCCGGATTTTTTGCGAAGATGATTCCCGACCCGTATTTTTCACACGATCGCGACGTTCGAGACTACGAACCGGTTTCCGCGCCGTCTGAAGAAAACAGACGGAAAAATATTATTTTTCTTCCTTCCTCTCTGGACGAAACTTCTTCTTTTGCCGTATTGGCGTTTCTTTTTATTTCATGCGGTCTTATTCCCATGTGTTCTCTGGCGGTTGGGACGTGCCGCAAAGACGATCCGATTATCGTAGAGAACGGGAAAATTCAAATTCACGAAGTTTTCTCGGTTGATCGCGTAGGAAAATCCTATCTGGTAGACATTAATACGGCCAACGTTCATGAACTGCGCATTTTACCCGGCATTGGAAAAATAACGGCTGAAAAAATCGTAGCGGAACGCGAGGCAAACGGTCCTTACCGTTCGATTGACGATCTGACGCGCGTTAAAGGCATAGGGCGGCGAAAGGTCGAAACAATCGCAGAAATGATCGCGCCCATCTCGCTCCCGGAAAGCGTTGCCGAACGCTGATTACGAATTATTCTTCTGGTATAAACAATAATTTAGAGCAGCAGGCTCAGGCAATATATCGGCAGATGTTCATTACAAATCGCAATCCTAACTGGCAAGAGGGTGTACTTTCTGATTTAGTCACCGTAAGATATGGAAAAGACCACAAAAAACTTGAAGATGGTATTTATCCAGTATATGGTTCCGGTGGTATTATGCGATATGTAGAAAAACCAATTTACATCGGCGAGTCAGTTCTGATTCCACGTAAAGGAACACTTAATAATGTTATGTATGTAAATGGCGCTTTTTGGTCAGTAGATACTATGTTTTTTACAGAAATGTTACATCCTAATATTGCTAAATTTGTGTATCATTTTGTAAAAAGTAAAGATCTTGCTTCAATGAATGCAGGATCTGCTGTACCAAGCATGACAACCAATATTTTGAACGCAATGCAGTTGTATATTCCAGATAACGAAACCTTATCTTCTTTTGAAGAAATTGTTGCTCCAATGTATTCTCAAATAAAAGAAAATGAAGAACAATCAAAAAGACTTGCTGATTTACGTGACACACTCCTGCCCAAACTAATATCCGGCGAACTTGACGTCTCCGAAATCGACCTTTAATCCGCTAAATTATTGTTTATCT
>CAZWOV010000020.1:0-15642 GCA_964635645.1 uncultured Planctomycetaceae bacterium
CTGAATGGTTCCTTTTCCGAAACTTCGCGCTCCGACCAGCATTCCGCGTCTGTTTTCCGCGATGGCTCCGGCAAAAATTTCGGAAGCGGAAGCGCTTTTTTCATTAATCAGCACAGCCAGCGGAATATTCCATGTGTTTCCGGCGCGCGCCGTGTGCGATATTCTTCCGCGGTTATCCTGAATAGTCAGAATAACCCCATTGTCCAGGAAAAGATCGGCCATTTCCACGGCGGAATTAACGGTTCCGCCTGGATTGCCGCGCAGATCGAGAATCAGAGATTTCATCCCTTTTTTCTGTAGAGAGACGAGGGTTTCTTCCATTTCTCGGGCGGAGTTTTTTTGGAAACGGCTGAGTCGAACATATGCGGTTCCGAAGGAGTTGGGAAGTATCTGGGAAAACTCGATGCTCGAGAAAGTCATTTCTTTTCGGCGCAGAGTAACCATACGCGCCGGTTCGTCGTCGGTTTGGACCTGGAGACGTAGGATGGAACCCGATTCGCCGCTCATCATTTCCAGAACTTGTTCTTCCTGCCAATTTCTGATGGAAACGCCGTCAATGGCGAGAATGACGTCTCCGCGTCTAAGCGAGGATTCTGCCGCGGGTGAGTTTGGAATGAGGGCCTTTACTTTTGTGCTTTGGCCTTTCGTGCAGATTTCAACGCCGACGCCGACCATATTTCCGGAAATAGAAGCCATCAGGTCCTGAAATTGGTCTGGGAGAAACAATTCGGAATGCGGATCAATAGAATCCATAAATCCCGCTACGCCTTCAAACACCAGAATAGCGCCGTTAACTCCAAATTTTTCCTGGAATTGCCGTCCAAGTTCCAGAATCGCGTCTTCAAGTTCAGAGCAGGACTGAACGACGGAGTTTCTTCGGAATACGCCGATTTCCTTTCTGAATTCCTCCAGACTGCTCATTTTCTGTTCTGGAAGAACGTGTTCGTGGAAAACGCTGTTTTGAAGAGAGATTTCCATTGCGATTGTTTCGCGGTAAAATATTTGCGCCGGTTCGACATGGCAATAGAAATTTCGGTCAAAAACCTGATGGAAATTTTGCAGAAAAAAATGCAATTGTCCAGAGCTCATCTTGCGCACGAAATCCAGATGAAAACGCGTTGCGTATCGTTTCTGGACGCCGCATAGGATTCGCGATCGACCGAAGCGCGCCTGAATTTTTTTGGAAGTTGGATATTTTCGAAAGGCGTTGGCGAGAAGATCTTTCGATTCTTTCCAACGGCATTCCTGTTCAAGACGGGTCGCTTCCTGAATAATAGAATCGATATGCTGTAATTCCCGCGCGGAAAATTTGTTTTGCTCTTCGTCTGCCGGAACTGCGATCGCCGGCGCGTATGTCTGTATTCCAGACGGATTTTCAACGGGATTTTCCATCCTGATCGACGTTTCTGCCTGAAGCGTTTGCGCCGCAAGCGTCGCGCTAAAAATCAACGCAGCAAAAATAGAAAACATTCTTCCTCCCTGATTTGGACCTGATGTTCAGTTTCCGTGCAAACCCTTCGGAGACGACTTAACCGCTATTCCCTGCGGTATAAAGAAAAAGAATTCAAAATCAGCCGTCTTCTGATCTTATGCCGAATTCTTTTTTTCATGAAACGCTTCATTCGGTAAATTTCGTTGTCGGCAGAATGTAAGCGGTCGTTGGTGAAATTTTTAAAATTCGGGAAACCTATTTTAATATATCCCATTAATAAGATACGGTCAAATTGCCGTAAAAGAAATTTTAGAAAAACCCGCAATCTCGGTTTAATCGGAGGCGGATTGCGACAGTTGTAGTGATTTTAACGACGGAAGAGTTGCGGGAATTGGTCTTTTTTGCGTTATTGGACTAAAGATTTTTAATGGAAAGATTTTGAAAATGCAAAAACCTGAAGAGAACGAATTGCGAAGGAATCGGGTAGAGTAAGATTCATCGAACGTTAGAAATGGACGGCGTTGAAAAAGGAAAAGGAAGAGGAATCAAGAAGATATTAAATCTGAATCTTGATTCCTCCTGTTTTTTATTTATTTAAGTCGGAACGAAAAGAAACGCGATGAAAATTTCTGGAAATCAAATGAATTTTCCCGGTACGTAACCGGCCTTCTGGAGATTCCGTTCGCGGCGCATCTTCATTCTTTCGACCGTTCCCGTATCGGACGGAGCGGTTTCGAGTACTTTCTTGAGCGGGAAGGCGCGTCTGATTTCTTCTTCGCGCAGGGTCGGGTCGTCTTGAGTGCGAATGAGGACGTATTTGTCGTACGTTTCGCGAAGATCCGAAGCGAAAAGTTCTTCGTCAAGAATATCTTTGAAACGGTCCTGGCTGTTGATAACTTCTACCCATAGCGCAAAGGCGCGATCGTAATTTGCGACGGCCTGACGCAGTTCGTTATTTTCGAACAGTTTATCCGCTTCGTAAATGAGTTTTCGCGACTCGATAATTGCCGGGAGTTTTTCCAGTTCGCCGCGGATTGCCCAGTATTGGTAATTAACGATAAGTCGATATCTTCGCACCAATTTCGCCTGGTCGTTTGCCTGGTCGAGCTGTTTTGCTAACGCCAGCCCCTGTTTTCTTTTTTCCATCGGCAAATTCTGGGCCCATTCCTCGTTTGATACTTTAATTTTTTCTTCAGCGGAACTGGCGGTATTCTGAACGTCGGCAGAACGCATTTCCAATGGGATATTGAGAGCGTTTCGTTCTTCCTGCGTGAGGCGAGCTTTTTTGATATTCACGAGATATTCATATTTTCCGGGAGAAAGAGAGTCGAGTTCCTTTCTCTTGGATTCAGCGAGCTTCTCCATTTCTTCCTGCTCGATGAGTTTCATCGGTTCTCCAAAAGCCGAATTTAAAGAAAGTTCTCCAAAACTTTTCCATTCGGCGTTGAACTGGTTCCATGCCGTCTGAGCGCCTTCGGAGGCTCCGCCGACGTTTCCAGACGGACTGTCCGCATAGATAAAGTTTCCTTCCTCTTCAATATTGGCCGCGTAATATCCCTGAGCCAGCGGCGCGTATGAGAAAAAGAGCGTAGGACTGATTGTTTGAAGATCGACTCCCTTATCGACGTGAAGAGATTCCGCCTGTTTGTACCACCATTTTCCAACGAGCCAGCTGTCTCTCTGGGAGGTTTTGAAGCCGGGAATATCGCGTATGTCCGGATCGTTTCGGTAAAGTTGCCGAAAATAAACTTTTTCATCGGATTTGCTGATTTTCTGCGAGGTGGTCCATCCGACGTCCCAGGTAATTCGGATAGAGCGCGGATTGTAGAGCGTTCCGCGTTCCAAAAAATCAATGCCTTTCTTGACCCAAAAATATCGATCCTGATAATTATCGTGTTCAACCGAGATATTGTACGCAAGATTCCACCCCTGAAAACGCCAGACGGTTTCCAGGTGCGGGTTGAGGACGATGAGCTGATTCAGCGTCGCGGCCAGCTTGGTCCACTCTTTTTTCTTTTTGTACTCTTCCGCTTTTTGCCAAAGAAGCATTTGCGCGATACCGTCCATTCCAAATGTTCCCAGGCGCATGGTCTCCGCCGCCATATTGATTTCGCCGAGATCTTTAACGTCCGCCGTCTGCGTTCGTTGGTGTTCAAGGTATCCGCCGACGGAATTTTCCGAAGCGGGCTGACTTAACCAGTAAATCGGAAAAATCAACAGAATGATGATTCCCAGATAAATCATTTTATTGCGGAACGGCCGACTGTGAACGGATTGCGGTGCGCTCATGGATATCTCCCGAAAAATGAAAAAAGTTTCCAAACGGATTATCGGTTTCTTTTCTCTTAATATTTAAAGGCTGTTAAATGGCGTTTAACGGCCATTCCGAAGGCCATTTAGGGACAGAATTGAGGAAAAGTACTCTGAAATTATCAAGTTAACGAATTTTCGGCCGTTTGTCAAGAAGGGGCGCCCGGGCATTTTTCTCAAAACGCTGAATTTTGTTAAAATTTTTTCAGCGTTGCTTTTCTGGAAGATTTCAAAAGGAACAGCGCCGGGCGCAGAGCCGGGAAAATTTAAAAACTTTGTAAAAATCGCCCCCTCCCCCCTTGAAAGATTTTCAGAACATGATATACTGTCTTTTAATGTTGCTGAAATGGCGGAATTGGTAGACGCGCTAGGTTCAGGTCCTAGTCCTAGTTAATAGGGTGGAGATTCGAGTTCTCTTTTCAGCATTGATAAAGCCATCGGGAACGTTTCCGGTGGCTTTTTTCATTTGAATTTTTCGACTCCGGGCAGGCAGATAATCGATTTCTGTATTCGAACGGATTTTATTTTCGGGAAAGTTCGCGATTTTCCGATATTGCTCATGATTTTTTCAACGGGGGATTTATGTTTGTCGATCAGGTGGAAATCGTTGTTCGCGGCGGACGCGGTGGAGATGGTTGCGTCAGTTTTCTTCGTGAAAAATATATTCCGAAAGGCGGTCCGGACGGCGGAGACGGCGGGCGCGGCGGAAGCGTGATTCTCGAGGCGAAAGAGGGCGTCGACAGCCTTATGCCGTATACGATGAAAAAGACGTGGAGCGGAAAACGCGGCGTGTCCGGGCAGGGATTTCAGCGTCATGGCGCTCACGCAGAAGATACCGTTCTTTTTGTTCCTCCGGGAACGCTCGTTTACGATTCGGCAGGCGGTTTTTTGATGAAGGACCTTGCGCGCGCGGGCGAGCGGGTAAACGTTGCCATGGGCGGCTCTGGAGGAAAGGGAAACATGCGTTTTCGAACGTCCCAGAACCGGGCTCCCCGGCAGTGTACTCCCGGCGAAGAGGGCGAAGTCCGTACTCTGAAGCTGGAGTTGAAAGTCATTGCGGACGTTGGGCTTCTCGGTAAACCGAACGCGGGAAAGAGCACTCTGCTTTCACGTTTGACAAAAGCGCGTCCGGAAATAGCGAATTATCCGTTCACGACGAAGTATCCGAATCTTGGACGCGTTCAATTCGGTTTTGATCATTCGTTTGTGATAGCCGATATTCCGGGATTAATAGAGGGCGCGGCGCAGGGAGTCGGTCTTGGTCATGAATTTCTCCGTCACATAGAACGCGCTGGAATTCTCGTTCATCTGGTCGAGCCGTTGCCGATGGACGGAACGGATCCGGTTGAAAACTATCGTACGATTCGCAAGGAGCTGGCCGAGTACGACGAAGCCCTGACGAAGCGTCCGGAAATTATCGTCGTATCAAAATCGGAGCTTCCGGAATCCGAAGAAGTTCGCCGCCGTCTTGAAGAAACGACGGGACGGACGGTAACGACGATATCGGCCGTCACGGGACAGAATCTGAATACTCTGGTTAAAAAGATCATGGAGCTTCTTCAATCGGCGGCGGAGTAAATTTTAGCATCTGTTCGGAAGGGGGAGATTGATTGACGGACGAGACGTTGCTTTTTAACCTGACGGCCTCTCAGTGCGAAGCCGTTCTTCACCGCGACGGTCCGTTGCTGGTAGTTGCCGGGCCCGGAAGCGGCAAGACTCGAGTCGTAACGCGCCGAGTCGCGCGGTTATTGTCTGAAGGCGTTCCTGCCGGAGCTATCCTTGTTTTAACGTTTACGAACAAAGCGGCGGAGGAGATGAAGGAACGCGTTCGGCGGCTTGTCGGCGTTTCGGACGTCTGGATTGGGACGTATCACCGTTTTTGCGCCCGACTTCTTCGGCAGTATGCGTCTCTGGCGGGGCTTGAGCCGAATTATTCGATCTATTCGGCAAATGATTTTGTTGGGGCGGTTCGAAATGCGATGGTTCGTTTGAAAGAACTGGACGCGCAAAACGCCGGGCGTTTTCTTGGGACGAAGTATTCCGCCGAATCCATTTCTCACGCGGTCAGTTCTCTGAAGAATCGGTTTCTTGACCCTGAAAAAGAATTTCATCCGGAAAGAGACGATGAACGCGGCGTTTTTCTTCGGGAATTGCTTCCGATTCTGGCGAATGACATGCGCCTGTCTAACGCGGTAGATTTTGACGATCTTCTTCTGCTGACAGTTCGCCTTCTTGCTCAAAATCTGGAACTTCGCCGCGCGTTGGGGCGTCAGTTTCGGTACGTTCTTGCGGACGAGTACCAGGACGTGAATCTGGCGCAGTACGCCATATCGTGCGCGATAACGCAGGAGTCGGGAAATTTTATGGCGGCGGGAGATCCGGATCAGGCGATTTATGGCTGGCGCGGAGCGGATATTTCGAATATACTGGCGTTTGAAAAGGATTTCCCCGCGGCGAAAATAGTGAATCTTGAAGAGAATTTTCGTTCTACGCAGTTTATTTTGAACGCGGCCGGGCGTCTTATTGAACATAATACTCAGCGAAAACCCAAAACGCTTTTCAGCCGTCTTGGAAACGGTATGCGCGTCAGGTTGACGACGGCGACGGACGAAACGGATGAAGCGGAACGAATTGCGCGGGAAATTGCGGATTCTATTCGGAATGGAGTTCGCGAAGCGAGAGAATTTGCCGTTTTTTATCGCATGAACGCATTGAGCGTTCATTTTGAGAAAGCGCTGCGGCTTAGGGGCGTTCCTTTTCGAATTCTTCACGGAACTGAATTTTTTGATCGAACGGAGATTCAGGATTTAATCGCCTATTTTCGAATTTTGGCAAATCCTCACGATAACGAAGCGTTTTTGAGAATTATCAATGTGCCTGCGCGTGGAATTGGAAAGACTTCTTTAGGTTATTTGCGGCATTTTGCGCGGGAAAGGAATCTTTCGCTCTGGGAAGCGGCGGTTTCCGCGGCGGAATGTACGGAACTCAAACCGAGGGCGGTCGCCGCCTTTTCCGGCTTTGTCGAATTGATCCGTGATCTGCATGAAAAATATCTTCTGTTTTGGGAAAGCGTTCAGGCGCCCGGAGTTTCGGGGTCTGGAAATCCATTGACTCTTCTGGCGCGCGAGCTTCTCGAAAAGACGGAATATGAAGCGTCGTTTTCTGCAGAAGACGAACAGGATTCTCAGCGGCTTCGGAACATTCAGGAATTTATTTCGCTTGTCGCGCAGTTTGACGCGGAGGCTCCATTTCCAACGTTGGAGGCGTTTTTGGAGCAGAATTCTCTGGTTTCCGGGACGGATGAATTTCCAAACGATCCGTTTGACGACGCTTCGGGATCGGCCGATTTGGAAAACGCCGTTTCGCTCATGACGCTTCATGCGGCTAAGGGGCTTGAATTTCCGTGTGTTTATCTTGCGGCTTGCGAACACGGGATTCTTCCTCATGAACGCGCTTTTGAAGACGAACGGCAGTTTGAGGAGGAGCGTCGGCTTTTGTTTGTCGGTATGACGCGGGCGAAAGAAGAGTTGATTCTTTCAATGGCCGCTTCAAGAAATATCAATGGCCGCAGGAAAACTTCCATCCCCAGTTCATTTCTTATGGAACTCCCGCGGGATGAAATGGAAATGGAAAATTTTCAGCCAACGCTTACTTTTGACGAAGAGAGAAGCGCTCTTTCTGATTTCCGTCATTCGGAATCTCTGGACGATTCCTTTGGCGAAGGGCCGCAGGAAAATGTTTTTCGGAAGGATAGGGCGGATTGCGCCGAAGAGTCCGACGCTTTGGGGGCTGAAGGCGAGTTGCGGCCGGAACCGGATGATTTGAATTTTCGTGTTTTTGTCAAACCGTTGGAAGAGCGAAAAAATCTTTCGGCAACGGATACTGAACGGAAAAATATTGCTGAAAAAGTCGAATCTTCGCCGATCCTGAAAAAATTTTCGAATATTCCCGGCGTCACCACGGCCGCCGTCCTGCTTCAAAAACAAAAAGAAGTTGAGAAAGACGAAGATTTCTTTTGAGTATTTTCTGCCGCCGCCTCTTATTTAAAAGGAACGGCGTTTCTTTTTTACCGTTTTTTTGAAATTTTCTCCAAATTAATCTGGTCATGAATACAAAAATAGGTTAAACTTCTCAAACGCGCGTCTTTGCAGATTTGAGACGCCTGGATTTTGTTTGGAGGCGCGTTTGGACGTTTGGGCGCCGTTTGCGAATGTTTGGAAATTTATCCTGTTTGTTTGGGTTTTCATGAAAAATTTTTTCGTTAATTTTCTGGTTTTACTGATCGTATTTTTGATTTTGGGCTCAATATTTCTGAGATTTCAGGTCCGTTCCCAGTATAATTTGAAAGCCGAGGCTGTTCTGCTTGAAGAAAAAGTAGCTTTGCTGCATGACGTTGTCGCCAGACGAAAATTGTTTCAGGAGGAGGCTCTCCGTCTTACTGAAAATAATCGGGAACAAATCGAAGACGTTAAAAATAAAATTCAGGTTTTGGATGAAGACCTGGAACGTATTGCGGCTGAAACGGAAAAAAATATTCAGGATTCTCCTTCGCTTATCGCCAGACTTAGCGTTCTTCCCAAATATGCCGAATTGATTTACGCGATGGGGCGGCGGGATAGAGCGCGCGAGATTCTTGCTGAAAGCGAAGAACAGATTCGCGAAATTGACGATACGAAAGTTCGGGCCTCTGTTTCCATTTGTTTTGCCGAAGCGGCTCTTCATTGCCGGAATTACGGCGGATATGAAAGTTGCCGAAAAGTCGCCGAAGAACTCGTTGAAAATTCGGATGATTCCAAATGGAAAGGCGAGATGAAAAATACGCTCGCAAATCTCAAAATGCTTGAAGAAGAAATTCGTTCCATTCAGCCGAAAGCGTGGCTTTCTCTTTCGGAAACGTTCCCTTCTGATTGGAGCGCGTCGGAAAGAAACTCAGAAAACGAGTTGAAACGTCAAAAGTCGGCGACGATGGATAATGCGGAGAATACTTCTCGGGAACAGTCTGCCGGGGGCGTCGTAACGTTGGAAAAAGAGCGCTCAAAAGAAACCGACGAGGTGGAAAATCAGAACTTCGCCGCTAAACAGAACAGTTGGAACGAACGGGAAAACGGTAATCAGGAGCGTCGAGCTTCGTTTTCTGAAAATCCTGGAGAAATGGAAAAAGATATTCGTGAAAATTAATGATATTTAATAGAGAATGGAGATAAAAATGCCTCGAAGTATTTGGGGATGGTCGTTGGCTCTTTGCCTTTGCCTGATTGGCGGCTGTTCGGAGAGTGGGAATATTGCGGAAAATACCGACGAGCAGGCCGAGCCTAAAGTCGTCGCCCGTTTTTGCCACATTGCAAGAGTTGGAAGTTTGGCAGAAATGCCTGAAAACGTTTGGGACGACGCGTTCCTTTCGGAAAAAAAGGATTCGTCCGATGAAAATCAGAAAAAAGCCCCCAACTCTTCCAATGAAAAAAAGACAGACGGCGGGACGGCGCTGAACGATTCTCTTTCAACGCCGCTTCTTGAGGCCGTTGCCGAGAAGCGCGTCGCTCAGGATGTTTCCGACGAATTCCTTAAAATTGTCGAGGAAGCGGCGCAGGAAACGACTACCGACAAAGAAATTCGTAAAAGTACTCGAAAACAGGATGAGCTTGATCTTGTCGTCGAAATGGTAGAGGAAGAGCAGGCTCTGAAAGAAGCCGCTCCGGAGAAGATAAATAAAAAGAAAAAATCCCAAAAGGCGAAACCCGCGAATCTCCTCAGAAATTCCGACGTTTCCCGAAAAAACGAAAACGAACCGCTCGATAGCGGATTCGGCGTCGAGGTTGTCGAAGAAGACGATGAAAACGCCGAAAGAGACGGTAAGGGCGCCGACGAAACCTCCGACGAAACCTCCGACGAAACCTCCGACGAAACCTCCGACGAAACCTCTGACGAAGCCTCTGACGAAGCCTCCGACGAAATTTCCGACGAAGCCGCAAACCTTAATTCAGGCTCTAACGCCTCCAAAAACAATCGGTTTGATTCGCAGACGACGTTCCGTTTAGAAGAGGAACTTGAACGGCAAGCCGAGGAGTTTCTTCGCGTTCTCAAAAATGTTCCGGACGACGTTCGAAAAGAATTGCGGGATCGTAATTTCAGAAATATCAGTTTCAGGATGATTCGGATTCCCGGCTCGCTCATTTCCGGAAAAACCATCTCCGAATACTATGTAGTCAGGACGATGGATTACGTCGGTTCAAACCTGTCCGAAGATTTTCAGCGTCTCTCTCACTCGCCGGAATATGCGCGCTGGATGAACGAGATGGGACGGTTTCTCGATATCGTAACTCTTGACAAATCGATACACGATATTTGGCTTGAAGCGCCTGAATTCTGGAATTCCGAAAAAGAAATTGACTGACCGAAAAAGAAGGTTGGGGACCTCGTGAAATTTTTTTCAGGAAAATTTTTGAAAAATCCGCGGGGTACCCCTTGCGAAATTTGGCCGATCTGCTATAATTCCTTTTGTGATTTGCGGATGAGATTGATTTTTATTGCAAATTGTTCTGCGGGCGTAGCTCAGTTGGCAGAGCACGACGTTGCCAACGTCGTTGTCGAGGGTTCGAACCCCTTCGCCCGCTCTTGATTCAATTCAAGGCGAGTTTCTTTTTCGGCGCGGAATTTAATCATTTTTTAATTTGCGGGCGTAGCTCAGTTGGCAGAGCACGACGTTGCCAACGTCGTTGTCGAGGGTTCGAACCCCTTCGCCCGCTTTTTCCTCTTAACGTAAACGGCTCTGGCTTTTGCTTGAGCCGTTTGCTGTATCAGGACTATCTATTCAAAATAAGGTTCCAGTAATTAAGGATAGGCGACTTTTCCTTGTTATTGGGTTAATCATCCCTTTAGCTGATTGGGTAATGCCATGGTTGATAGCGTACAGAATACTGCCGAAGAACAGAAATTGAATTTGGACGTTAATGTTGATGTCCGTAGCGCCTGTGAACGTCATATCACGGTTACTGTTTCGCGCGACGACATTGATCGTTTTATGGATAAGGAGTTTGCCGAACTTAAACCGGTCGCTCAGATTCCCGGTTTTCGTCCCGGTCGCGCTCCGATGAATATCGTTAAGTCGCGTTTTCGCAAGGATGTTGCGGAGCGAGTTAAGAGCGCTGTTCTCATGGAAAGCATTTCTCAGGTCAATGATTCTGAAAATCTTGCTCCAATCAGCGACCCCATGTTCGATTACGTTTCGCTTGAAATTCCCAAGACCGGCGATTTTGTTTTTGAATATGACATTGAGGTTCGTCCCGAGTTTGAGATTCCCGAATGGAAGGGAATGTTGCTTGAAAAACCCGTTCGCGAATTTTCTGACGCCGATCTCGAATCGGCTTCCGTCGCATTCCGCTCGCGGATGGGAGGAAAACTTGACGAGACCGAAGACTCCGCCGCGTCCGGCGACTATATTGCGACGAAACTTTTCATTCGCTGTAACGATGAAATCATCAATTCCAGCGAGCATGAAGTTATCCGTCTGCGTCCGTCGTTGCTCTTCAGCGACGCTACGATTGAGAAGTTTGACGAACAGATGAACGGCGTGAAAGCCGGTGAAACGCGAACGATTAAATTCACTCTTTCCGAGTCGGCTCCAAACGTTCTTCTGCGCGGAAAAGAAGTCGAAGCCGTTTTTGAAGTTCAGAAAGTCTACAAACTGAATATTCCGGAAGTTAATAAAGAATTCCTCGATCGTTTCAATTTTGAATCAGAAGAAGCCTATAAGGGGTTCCTTCGCCTTAATCTGGAAAGCCAGATGGCTTATCAGCAGCAGCAGGTTGCCAGAGAGAAAATCACCAGTCTTCTTCTGGAATCCGCCGACTGGGATCTTCCGCCGGTTCTGCTTGAACGTCAGGCCGAGCGCGAGCTTTACCGCATGATGCTTGAATTGCAGCGCAGCGGTTTCCCGCTTGAAAAAATCCAGGAACACCTCAATATTCTTCGTCAGAACAGTATTGAATCTACCAAAAAACTGCTCAAGGAGCACTTCATTCTCGAACGTATTGCGGAAAATGAGAACATTGACGCCGACGAGGCCGATTACGATGAAGAAATTCAGGAAATCGCCGCGAAAACGCAGGAATCTGCGCGTAAGATTCGGGCGCGTCTTGAGAAACAGAATCGTATGGACATTCTCCGAAATCAGATTATCGAACGTAAAGTTATCGATTTGATTATGAAGAGCGCTCAGTTTGAAGAAACTACGTTTGAACCCTATCCGGAAGAAATGGCAACGATCGAATTTCCTGCCGGCGGCGACGGAAAAGCGGAAGAAGAGTCTGCCGTTTCTGAAGAAAAATCGGAAGAGGCAAAAGAGAACTGAGCTGGACTTTTCTCTTAAAATTAGAAAGAATATCGCCTCGGTTTGAATGTTGCCGAATCGATCCCGCATCGATTCGGCTTTGTTTCGTTAGGACTCCGTTCGGATGCAAGTCTTCATGAGCCGCGATTATCCGTTTTTTTCGGTGTTTGAGCCGTAAGAAACGGCGTTCAAACCTTCAATCATTTCCTTTTTTACCGTTCGCATTCTGTTTAACGATTCAGGCGCCTTATTTTTGGAGAAAGACACGATGGAAAAAATTTACTCAAATCCGATGAATCCTTTGGCCGGTTCGCAATTTCCCGATCCCCGTTGCGACGGCGACTATCAGCGTCAACGTCAAATGACGATTTCCGATCTTCTTCTTGAGAACCGGATTATCTTCCTTCAGGGGCCGCTTGCCGACGCCAACGCCAATGCGATAGTGATGCAGCTTCTCTATTTGCAGAGTTGCAATCGGCGCAAGGACATTCATTTCTACATTAACTCGCCCGGCGGAAGCGTCAGCGCCTGTTTGGCGATTTATGATACGGTACGAACGCTTTCATGTCCAGTCAATACTTATTGCGTAGGATTGGCGGCCAGCGCGGCGGCGGTTCTGCTTGGCGGCGGACAGAAGGGCAAGCGTTTCATTCTCCCGCGCGCAAAAGTAATGATTCATCAGCCCTGGGGGCAGGTTGGAGGACAGGTCTCCGACATTAATATTCAGGCGCAGGAAATTCTGAAAACGCGGCAGGTTCTGAACGAGATTCTGGCGGCCGATACCGGAAAAACCATTGAACAGATTGCAAAAGATACCGACCGCGATTACTACATGGCGGCGGAAGAGGCCGTCGCGTACGGTATTGTGGACTCCATTTTGAAAAAAACGGACGATGATTCCCAAAAATAATTACTGGAGAGATTAAAATGCCTTTAATTCCTTTCGTCATTGATAAAAACGGTCGCGACGAGCGCGCTATGGATATTTACAGTCGATTGCTGCGGGACCGTATCGTTTTTCTCGGTTCGGAAGTGACCGACGAATCCGCAAATTCGATAGTGGCGCAGATGCTTTATCTGCAATCGGAAGATCCCCGCGCGGACATTCACTTCTACATTAACTCGCCCGGCGGAAGCGTTACGGCGGGAATGGCGATTTACGATACGATGAATTTCGTTTCCTGCGACGTTCGAACGTACGGTATCGGCCAGTGCGCCTCCATGGGCGCGTTTCTCCTCGCGGCCGGAGCTCCTGGAAAAAGATACGCTTTGCCCAACGCGCGGATCATGATTCATCAGCCGAGCGCCGGAATGGAGGGGACTGCGGAGGAAATTCTTATTCATGCCGAGGAGTTTGAAAAGACAAAGCGGAAACTCAATAATCTGCTTTTGCGTCACACGGGACACTCCTACGATAAAATCGTCGCCGATACCGACCGCGACAATTTCATGTCCGCCGAAGAGGCCCGCGCCTATCGGATAGTGGACCAGATTATTGAAAAACCGGTTGCAGAATGATTTTAGGACGGAAGGAGGCGGAATGTCGGAACCGATCGATCTGAAATCCTGGCCGACGTCGGAGGTTTTGGATTTGCTCCTGCTGGACAGAACCACGAAGAAAAATATCCGTTTGGATTCGGAGACGACCGTGTTTCACGCCTCTTCACGTCTGTCGGACGCGCGTATTTTCGGAGACGCGTTTGACGGAGCCGTTTCTGCGGCGCTTCTGCCGCGGACGGCGAAAGAAAGCGCTCTTCAGGCCGAAAGAACCAGAAAAACGGCGGAAGTTTTTACGCCTGCGCGGATCTGTTCGCAGATGAACGATTTTGCCGACGAAGAGTGGGTTGAATCGCCTGAAACCTGTTGGACTTCTCCGGAGCCGGTGCGTTTTCGGGAAGGAATAAGTTGGAAAACGTACGTCGAGTCCGTTTGTCTGGAAATCACGTGCGGCGAAGCCCCGTTTCTTGTTTTGCGTTACGACGCGGTTTCTGGAAAGAAAATTCCGCGGGAGGAGCGCCGGGGAATTCTGGACCGGAAACTTCGCGTCGTTGATGAAAATACGAACGACGAGCAGGAATGGATGGATTGGACCGTCCGCGCTTTCCAGAGCGTTTACGGATACGAACTTCAAGGGGATAGTCTTCTCATCGCGCGCATTAATCTTCTTCTTACGTTTACCGATTGTCTTGAAAAACGCTGGAAACGAACCGCGTCGCGGGAGGAGTTGGAAAAAATTGCCGAAATCGTCTCCTGGAATCTCTGGCAAATGGACGGTTTAACCGCGTCCGTACCGTTTGAAACGCGGGAGAAGCAGGAAAAACAGTTCGCCTTCGACTGGATGGCGGAAGACGAGGCGGCGACGAAAAACGAGCGGGAACGGATTCCATGCCGGATTATGGACTGGAAAGCCGGAAAGACCGTTCGTTTTAACGCCGCGTTCAACGCCCGAAATTCTGGAAAGAAAGGAAAAAACATGAAATTTGATTTTGTGATTGGCAATCCTCCCTATCAGGATAAACCGAAGGGCGACAATAAATCCTTCGCGCCTCCCGTCTATCATCGTTTTCTTGATGAGGCTTTCAAAATCGGGAAAAAGGTCGAGATGATTCATCCCGCAAGATTCCTGTTTAACGCCGGCGCCACTCCGGAAAAATGGAACCGGAAAATGCTCGCCGATCCGCATTTTAAGATTCTGGAATACGAACAGGACAGCAGTAAAATCTTTTCTTGTACAGATATCAAGGGGGGGGGTAGTTATCTCTTATTGGGACAGCTCAAAGACTTTTAAGCCGATTAATATTTTTACGCCGTTTTCTGAATTAAACGGTATTCTGAATAAGGTAACGGCGCCCGCCGGTTTTGTTTCTCTTTCCGATATTATCTACAGCCGTACCGTCTATCGTTTGACTCGCAAAGTTCACGACGACTTTCCCGAAGCCGTTAAAAATCTCAGTAAGGGGCATCCTTTCGATATGTCGAGCAACATTTTCGACCTGTTGCCTCAAATATTTCACGACGAAAAACCTTCCGAGCCGGGAGAATATGTTCAGCTTCTTGGACGAACCGACAATCGGCGGGTTTTTAAATTTATCCGCCGGGATTACGTGAATAACGTGGAAAATCTGAATAAATTTAAGATTTTGGTTCCCAAGGCCAATGGTTCCGGAGCGTTGGGGGAAGTTCTTTCCACTCCCCTGATCGGGCGACCCCTGATCGGGCACACCGAAACTTTCATCAGCATTGGGTGTTTTGAAACGGAAGCCGAAGCGGAAGCGGCTTTGAAGTACGTAAAAACAAAATTTGCCCGGTGTTTGCTCGGCGTTCTGAAAGTTACTCAGGAAAATCCGCCGGACAGATGGCGCTACGTTCCTCTTCAGGACTTTACGCCGTCGTCGAAGATCGACTGGTCGAAAACCGTCGGCGAGACGGATAGGCGTCTTTACGAGAAATACGGACTTTCGAAAAAAGAGATTAATTTTATAGAAACGCGCGTGAAGGAGATGGAATGATGAACGATTGCAATCGAATTCAGACGGTACGTCAGGCGGTCCCGATGATTTACGCCTACACGACG
>CAZWOV010000021.1:0-2757 GCA_964635645.1 uncultured Planctomycetaceae bacterium
GGAATCCGCAACGTTCCAACGACGGAATCCAGATAAACGAAAGCCGGTTTGAAAATAAACCGATCTTTCTCAAAAAAATCCCGGGAAAAAGAAATTACTTCCTTTTCCCGTTCCGTTCAATATCTCGCTGATTTCAAAATCTGAAATCCCGTTTTCCATCCTGAAGCTCGTAAAGATGTTCCTGAGCGATCTGCCGAACCTTTTCGTTTGAAATCTTCGGCAACTCTCGTGCAATCAGAGCCTCGCCGACTGCGCGCGTATCCGGAGAAGCATAGTCCTCAAGATATTCTTTAAGCGTCATCAAAGCATTGGGATGACAGCAGTTTACGATCTGCCCTGATTTAACAAGACGCATAAACCGATCGCCGGTTCGCCCCTCGCGATAACACGCCGTACAGAAACTGGGAACGTATCCAAGACGCATCAGCCAATTGAGCACCTCGTCAAGAGACCGATTATCCACCACGTCAAACTGCGATGAATTCTCTTCTTCCGGTTCTGGATTAACATAACCTCCAACCGAAGTACGCGACGCGCCGGAAATTTGCGAAACGCCTAACGCCAAAACGCGCTCGCGCGCCGCTTTGGATTCCCGCGTAGAAATAATTAATCCCGTGTAGGGAACCGCGATACGCAAAACCGCCACGATTTTAGCGAATGTTTCATCGTCAATCGCATTCGTAAACATCAGCGGGTCAATATCGTCCGCGCGGCGAATACGGGGAACGCTGATCGTATGCGGACCAACGCCGAATGCCGCTTCAAGGTGCTCCGCATGCATCAAAAGCGCGGTAAAATCGTATCGATACGGCGACAAACCAAACAATACGCCGCAACCCACGTCGTCAATACCGCCCGTCATCGCGCGGTCCATCGCTTCCGTATGATATGCGTAATTCGATTTCGGACCCGTCGGATGTTTCGCCTCGTACTGTTTCTTGTCGTACGTCTCCTGGAACAAAATGTACGTCCCAATTCCCGCGTTCTTCAATTTCTGATAATTTTCAACCGTCGTCGCGGCAATGTTTACGTTGACGCGGCGAATCGCGCCGTTTTTATGCCGTATCGAATAAATCGTGTCAATCGATTCAAGCACGTACTCAATCGGATTCATCGTCGGATGTTCGCCGGTTTCAAGCGCCAGACGCTTATGCCCCATATCCTGCAACGCGATCGCCTCGGCACGAATTTCATCCTGCGTCAGTTTTTTACGCGCGATATGTTTATTTTTGAAATGGTACGGGCAATACGTGCAACCGTTTACACAATAATTCGAAAGATAAAGCGGCGCGAAAAGTACGATACGATTCCCGTAAAAACGCTGTTTAATCTCCATCGCTTCCGCAAAGAGACGCTCGTTCAGCTTCGGATTCGTGCAGTCAAGTAAAAGCAAAGCCTCGCGGTGATTCAAACCTCGGCAATCCCGCGCCTTATCGAGTATCGCGGCAATAAGCCCTTCGTCATTTTTATGCGCCGCCGCATACGCCATTGATTCGCGAACTTCGGCGTCGTCGATAAATTCTGTAGCCAAGCTGGATTTTGGATCGTACATTTTTCGATTTCCTTGATTTACCATATGAGATGCAGGGAGCGTTTCCTGAAAAGACGCCGCTCTCAAACTCATTCAATCGCGGCTATTTCGTTCAAACCTATTCCATTCAAACCCCGCCGCAATCAAACGAGCGGGAACAAACCGGATTAATCCGACCTGTCAATAATGAACAACAAACAATGAATAATGAACAACGAATACCGAATGCCGAACGACTCTTCGCAGGAAAAAACATCACTCCAAGGAACCAGCGGTCGTTTTTTTGGAACAGACGGATTTCGCGCTGACGCCTGGAAGCATGCCAAGTTTACCGGAGAGGGAACTGATCACGTCCGCGGGAGCGTCCAGCACAATACTGATGATGCTTACGTCGCATGAACGATACGGTATTCCCATTCGCCCAATGATAAAGCTGGAATAATCAAAAAGAAGCGCGTTGATTTTCTCAACAGAACGGCAATCCTCAACGATAATCCCAATAATCGCGATACGTTTTTCCATTTCCAGTCTGAATTCCATGCCCGACGCGTCTTCGCATACGTTCGCATGCCAATACGTCTTTCCAAAAAAAAATCCCAGCGTTCCATAAAGAAACCGGGAGCAAACACATTTCCAGACTTAAATTCCAGGACGCGCGATATCGCGAATCATGGCCTTTCGTCTTCCATCAGGACAAATCCATGCAAAACAGAACAAACCGGAAACGTTAAACGCCTCCTTCGCCGCAATGATTCCAATATCCGATTTTCCCAAAAATGAAAATCCAGATTTTCGAAAAAGATAAATCCATTTTCAAAAATCATAAACAGTCGGATACGCAATAATCCAACCGTTTCGCCCCGCCTTCACTGCCCGGAGAACCCCGACATTTCAGAACGACTGCTGAAAAAATTCGTCTTTGGTCAGAAAATCCGATTTCATTCTCATGAACTTCGGCAACTTTCCATCGACGCTATCATTTTATCACATTTTTAATTTCACGCAAGGGGGTGAAAAAATTTTTAAGAAAATTCCAACCGATTCCTGATTCTGAACGTTTCAATCGGCCGTTTCCCATCAAGCGCCCAATTTATCCGTCGTTCTCCGCGGCAAAACCGTTCCTACCCCTTGTCCACAATCATGACCGTAAATTTCAGTTTCACCGCAAGTTTTCCTTCCACCGTTACGGAACCCGCCATCTGAAACGCATTCGCGTAACCGTCTTC
>CAZWOV010000021.1:2767-15623 GCA_964635645.1 uncultured Planctomycetaceae bacterium
ACCTGAATCAGAATCGAATCTCCAGGCCGCACAATTTGACGAAAGCGAATATCGCTCATCTTCGCCACTACCGGAATCTTTCCGGCAAACGCCTCTCCCTCCGTCTCCATTTTTCGGGAAAGAAAAACCGCTCCGGTCTGAAGCGCGGCTTCGCAAAGCAGAACGCCTGGAACCAACGGAAAATCGGGATAATGTCCCTGAAAAAACGCTTCGTCGCCGGAAAAAACCTTACGGCAGAGAATCTGTTCCTCCGATATTTCCAGAATTTCATCCACAAATAAAAACGGCTCCCTGTGCGGAATCGCATTCATGACTTCAGAACGATCCATAAAATTTCTTCCCGAATAACAAAAACGAATTCAAAGTATTTTGAAACGTCGGTCTTCCCATCCAAAAAAATCACGAAAAACAGAACGTACGCGGACAACCAATCCGACCTTAAACATGCCGGACCAATTTTACCCTGAACGTTTCCTCCTGATTATTGAATTTTCCGATGAGCTTTCCTATCGCCTCTATCTCAATCTGACGAACGCGTTCGCGAGTAATGTTTAATTTAAGCCCCACGTCGCGCAACGTACGTCCTTCGCCGTCGTCGATACCGTAACGAAGAGTCAAAACTTCCATCTCGCGTTCCGAGAGTTTCCCCAACTCCTCCATAACCCTCACGGTATCGTGTTTTTCCTGATAAATTTCATCGGGAGCAAGCTCGCGTTCGTCAACGACCAGACATTCAAGTCCAAGACCGTCTTCCGTTTCCTGTCCAGCCGTCATTTTACACGCGTTCAGAGCCTGAAGCGTCGAGTTCACCCGCTTTTGAGGAATCCCGATACGACGCGCGATCTCTTCTGAATACGGACGTCGATGAAGTTCCTCCTCGAGACAAATTTCCGCCCGGCGCCAGTTACTAATCGTTTCTACCATATAGGCGGGAAGACGAATCAATCTTGACGAATTCATCATCGCGCGGCGAATCGCCTGAATAATCCAGTAGCTCGCATACGTGGAAAAACGCGTTCCGGCATTTACTTTATACTGCTTGGAAGCCTCGATTAGCCCCAAATTCCCTTCTCCGATCAGATCCTCGATAATCCAATCTTTATTTCTATGCGTTCGAGCAATATTTACGACAAGACGAAGATTCGATTTAACCAGAGTATTTCGAGCTTTCTCGTCCCCCTGTTCCGCAAGTAAAGCTATCTCGTATTCTTTTTCCGCTGTCAAAAGGGGATATTCATTAATGCTCGCCAGATATGCGTCCATTCCGCTCAGCGGTCTGTCTTCTGCGCTCGGAACTTTACTCCTCTTTTTCATGATCTCAATTCCCTTCTTTATTGATCAAAAAAATCTCGCTGACGATACGGAAACCGGAAATTCTTATTACGCCGCCTCCATCAGCGTATACCGATACGCAAGCGAAACCCGGCTTCCCTGACCCTTTTTCGCTCGCAAAAACAGAATTTGCCAAATCTCTAAATCTTTAACGACTATCTTAGCGCCGATCATCTATAAAGTCAAGCATTCGAAATCTAATTCTCCGTTTTTTTCATCTTTTTTTCATTAGCGTGTTCTTATTTTTCTTTATTTAACTATTCTTTTTTCTATATTAAATAAAACATTTTTTTGTCTTTTTCTGTTTTTATTTCTTTTAATGATATTTTACTTTTTTACTTAAATTTCAAATTTCATGGTTATTTCTTTTAAAACAGGTTCCCAATCCACCCGATTCTCATTACCCGATCAATCAATATTTTCCATTTAAACCATTTTTATTTACTAATCATTAAATTTTATCCGACTTACGCAATAAATTGGACGTATTTTTTATTTTAGTCGGGTTCTTCTTTTTTCGATAACATACGTGAAAGCGTAAATTTTCCTTAAATTTGTCAAGATTAAAATAGAAAAATATGAAACGAGAGCTTTTGGAGCTTAAACAGAAATTAATGCAGCGTTTTCTTGACGGCGCAATCGATCAGGAAACGTACGATCGAATGTTGGCTGAAATTGAAGAAATGAGCGAAGAAGAAAAAGCCGCGGTTCCGTTTCAGACGCCTCCTCAATCGTATTCCGCATTTCTCGATATGAACGGAAATCCATGCCGTCCCAACGAAAACATGGAAACCGTTTCTGAATTAAATTCAGTTCCCAGCTTTCCTCAGGGAACGATGGCGTTACCGTCTTTCGTAACCGTTCTTCCCGCCGGCGCTCCAATGCAAATGAACGCGCAGTATCCTCCCGCATACTATACGATTCCGTACCAGGGGGTTACGGGACCGGGGGGAATGCCTCCCGAAGTCTATCGGAACCGGACGCCCGATTCTGCCGCCGCGCCGTACGGAACGGAACAGAATATCGTTCCCGCAAAGATAACTTCGGATAGACTCGAGGTACGCACCACCACCGGAGTCAAACATGCCAGCGAAATTCAGAACATGCTGGAAACCGTCAAACAGGCCCCCAATCCGGAAATTGATCCGCAAATCGTAGAAATTCTCAAGGAGGGGGAAACGCTTGAAATCTGGTGGCATTACGAATTGACGCCGGAATGCGTCTCGGCATGGAAGAAAATCAAGGCCCCGCTTCGTCTGAGTTTGGCCATGAACGAATTCATCGACGACAATTCCATGCTTCTTTTAGGGCAAATTACGAATCTCCACGAAATCAATCTTACCTCGACGCGAATCACGGACGAAGGAATCCGTTCGTTGTCCCGTCTGACCGAGCTGGAATCCCTGATCCTGACTTCGACGGAAGTCACGGGCGCAACGTTTGGAAATCTGGAAAATTGCCGAAATCTCAGAGATCTCACTCTAACTTCGACTCCGTTTTCAAACGAGGGAATGAAATATCTTTCCCAGTTCCAGCTTCTGGATTCCCTTAAACTTGACGACACGAACGTCACCGACGAGGGCATGCGCGTTTTCCAGGGACTTCACCAGATACTCCTCCTCAACCTCAGCGGAACGCTTGTTTCCGACGTCGGTTTAAAATACGTCGCTCATCTGACTTCGATGACCGAACTTTATCTCGGCGGAACGATCCCTATTGATGGACAGGACTACGAAAGTCCTATTACGGACCGCGGAATTGAATACCTGCGCGATCTTACCAATTTGCGCGTGCTGCACCTCAACGACTCCCAGGTCACCGACGCATGTCTCGCCAGCCTGAAAAAGATGGAAGAACTTTACGAATTAAACGTTACCGACACTTATTTCAGCAACGGCGCGCTTAAGCAACTGCGTAAATTCGAAAATCTTCATGAAGTTATCGTCGACGGAACCCTCATCACGCAAAAAGCCGTTCGGAAAATCTTCGGACGCGAAGCCGAGAGCATTTTTCATGGAACGCAAAGCAGTTCCTGGAGTAAAATCGGAAGATTCATTATCGCTCCGTGGTCGCGTAAAAATTAATCCAATATCGCGCGGGCGCGGCTTATCATTTTTTAAAAGGCAAGAGAATCATGACAATAACGGTTCCTGAATTTACCGCAATCAAAAAAAACGGACGCAAGATTTCCATGCTGACCGCCTATGATTATCCAACGGCGCGACTGGTAGACGCCGCTGGAATCGACGCTATTCTGGTTGGAGATTCTCTCGGCATGGTCGTTCAGGGAAAGCGGAATACCCTCCCGGTCACTCTGGAAGAAATGATTTACCATACGCAAATAGTCCGCCGCGCGGCGCAAAACGCTCTGGTCATTGCGGATCTTCCGTTTCCAGGCGGTCACGAATCCTGGACGGACACGTTGCGAAACTGCGCTAAAATCGTAAAAGAAACCGACTGTCATGGAATCAAAATGGAAACGTCTTTCTCGCAAAAGGAAACGGTCGCCAGATTGGTCGACGCCGGCATTCCGGTTCTTGCGCATATCGGTTTACTGCCGCAGAAAATTCAAGCGTTTGGGAAATACTCCATGCAGAGAGTTCGAGACGAACTCTTGCGCGACGCGCTTGCCGTTCAGGATGCGGGTTCGTTCGCCGTCGTTCTGGAATGCGTCGATCATCTGATTGCCGGAGAAATCAGCCGCGAACTCAATATCCCGACGATTGGAATCGGTTCCGGACCCGACTGCGACGGACAAATTCTGGTTCTCCAGGATATTTTGGGACTTTCTCCCCGAACTCCCAAACACGCAAAACGTTACGCGGACCTTCACAGCATTATTTCAACGGCCTGCGAAGCGTATCGAAAAGACGTAGAAGCCGGAGCTTTTCCTGAAAAATAAAATTCCGCAAATCTTTCGCGGTCACTTTAGAAAAACGCGCGGCATGTTCTCGCCGCATATTTTCGGGATATTTTTCCAACGGCCGAAACGGCTTTTTCCAAACGAAACGCATTCATATTACGGAAATTTCCGACTTATCAAAATCCCAAACCGGAAAACGCCTTCCGCGTCTGGACGGAATACTCCGAATCAAATCCGTACAGAAAAATCAACTCCGCCCTACCCTAGCAAAAAGGACGACTTATGGCTGAATCGTTACGTTTTATTTCTGAAAACGCGGTCCTTACCGGCTGGGATTTCAGTACCGGAGCCGTGAAATGCCTGGCGTTTGATCTTCAGGGCAAAGTCTTGGCAGAATCCCGTTTCCCGACGGAGTTGCGGATTGAAAAAGACGGAAGCATTGAACTGGATCTTCTTCAGCTTGAAGGACAGGCGCGGCAGACGTTGCGGGGAATCGTCGCGAAACTCCGCGAACTGAACAGGCTGGAAGACTGGGTCGCCGGCGGTATTTCCGCAACGCACCATACGGCTGGAAGAATCGACGATCAGGGGGGACAAATTCGAAGAGCCGTCTGCTGGAACGATCAAACTCTGGCTCGTTATCACGCGATTGGTCTGGAGCGGCTTGGCGGCCCCGAAAAAGTCCAGGAAATCATCGGCGCTCCATGGGCTATTCGTTATTCGCTTTCTCATCTGGTCAAGGATGAATTTTGTCTTACGCCTGAAAAATGGCGCTCCACCTGCCGCATTCAAACCCACGGCGGGCTTGCCGCCGGTTATCTGACGGGAAATTTCGACGTTCTGAGCGTATCCTCCGCCGCCAGTACCGGATTGATGGACTTTCGTTCAAAGACCTGGCGCCGCGAAATGCTTAACGCGCTGAAAGATCCTGAATACCGGCGTCTTGCATGGGAACAGCTTCCTGAAATTATCGACGCTGACGCCCCCGTGGGAGGTATCGCCGGCATTTTTGACTTTGAAGAAGCCCGGCTTCCCGCAAATCTTCGCGGTTTCGGGCTGGCGCGCTCTTTCAGTCCTCTTATTTTCCCAACCAGCGACGATCAACAGGCGGGGCTTGTCGGCGGAGGAGCCGTCAACGACGGTGAAATCGCCGTCATTCTGGGCAACTCCGCGGTCGTAAACAGCTCGAGCGCTTCAATTCCACCGTCCGACGTAAAACTTGACGTTATGGCTCTAAACTGGGGACAGTATCTCCTGATGCGCTGCTATGGAAACGGCGCGTTCTTCATGGATCGTATTCTCGGACCAGAGCCGGATTTCGCCGCTCTGGAAAAAGACGCTCTTCGCTATCCTCCGGGAGCGGACGACGCGCGGATTCTCCCCTTCGTCGTTTCAGAACCATCGTTGGGAATATCTTCCCCTCGCCTGGAATGGATCGGCCCGGAACCGTCTGAACCCGGACGCCGTTTTCGCGCATGCCTTGAAGCGCTCGCTTTCCTCATTGCTCTGGGCGTTGAAGAACATCAAAAAACAGGGTTTGCCGTACGTTCCGTCACGGTATCGGGAGGAGTAGCCCGCAGTAACCTCATGCGTCGTATTTTAGCGTCGGTACTGAACTTCCCGTTACGCTGTCTTGAATCCAGCGAAGGGCCCGCTCTGGGCGCGGCGGTAACGGCTCTGTCTTCCATGGAAAATCATCTGAGAAAAACAAACGGAGTTGAAGAAAAATTCACAGTTCAGGACGCCGCCGCTCAAATGGTCCGTTTCCGCGAAGACGTTCCGCCGGAACCCGCCTGGGTCGCTCCCTATCAGAAACTCCTCGCTCAATTCAGAGAAACGCTGCGCCAAATTCAAAACTAAATCGAAAAGATCAGGCGCGTCCCGTTCCTCCGCGCCCGATCCTTACTTTAAACCAACGCGCTCCCCGCCGCAACATTTTCGCCTTTCGCTCCTTTTCTTTTTTCTCGCCTCTCCTCGAGCTGCTCCTGATATTTTGTCTTATTTGCTCAATCCTGACGCTTTCCGAAATCCTCAAATAGTCCGCGAACCGTTAAAACGCCTTAAAAATCCCCCCAAAAGTCCATATTCCAAAAAATTTTAATATTTCTCACCGCCCCCCCTTGCTAAAACAAGGACAATCTGTTAAAATTCAACGAAAATTATTCACAGGCATTTTCTTTTTTAGGGAAACGAGAAATGAAAGATAAAATTCATCCGAATTACGTCGAAACCAAAGTCACCTGCGGTTGCGGCAACACGTTCATGACCCGCAGCACCAAACCGGAACTCAAAATCGATATTTGCAGCGCGTGCCATCCTTTCTACACTGGCCGTCTGAAATACGTCGATACCGCTGGACGCATTGAAAAATTCAAAGCTAAAATTCCGCAGGGCGGTTACGCCAGCCTTCAGGGCAAAAAGAAATAAGCATATTTGCTTTCAGGCGCAGTGACCGGAAGGTGATTGCGCCTTTTTTGTGGACTTTTACCACATTACGGATTTACGATACCGCAAAGCTCGTTTGCCAACGCGGCAAATCTGTTCATTCGGGCAATCGGCGCGTCGTCGGACGATCGGCCTTTTCATCCGGTCTGTCTGCGATAACCGTTCTGCGCCGTTTCGGTTTGCACAGTTTCGCGGTATTATTTTTCCGTGTCTGCATGTTCCTTTATTTCTTTTTTTCAGATTGGATTTTTCATGAGCACAATGCACGAAATGCTGGAAGCGAAATTAACGCGCTTCGAAGAGCTGGAACGTCTGATGGTAGATCCGGACGTTCTTCAGGATTCCGCCAGACTGGTGGATATTATGCGGGAGCACGGTTCGATAGCCAAGCTCGCCACATGTTACCGAAAGTTCAAAAATCTGAACGACCAGATTGCAGAAGCCAACGACATGATTTCAGGCTCGGATCCCGATATGAAAGAGCTGGCGGAAATGGAACTTCCAAATCTGAAAGCCGAACGAGAGAAACTTTGGGAAGAACTTCTCGATTTGACAATCGGCGGCGAAGACGCCAATCGTTCGCGGGTTATGCTTGAAATCCGCGCGGGAACCGGCGGCGACGAAGCGGCCCTTTTTGCTCGCGATCTTTTTGATATGTACAAACATTTCTGCGAGAAAAAAGGCTGGAAAATTGAAATTATGGACATGAACGCCACGGAACTCGGCGGTTTCAAGGAAATCGTCATGGAAGTGGAAGGCGAAGGCGTTTTCCGCGAACTTCAGTACGAAAGCGGCGGACACCGCGTTCAGCGCGTTCCGGAAACGGAAACCAAAGGAAGAATTCAAACTTCCGCCGCAACTGTCGCCGTAATGCCGGAACCTGAAGAAGTTGAAATTGAGCTGAAGGAAGAAGACTATCGTCTCGACCGATTCTGCGCGAGCGGTCCAGGCGGTCAGCATGTCAATAAAACGCAGTCCGCCGTACGTCTCACGCACATTGAAACGGGAATTGTCGTTCAGTGCCAGGATGAAAAAAGCCAGCACAAAAATCTCGCCAAAGCGCTCAAGGTCCTGAAATCCCGTATTTACGATCACTATCGGGAAATCGAGAATGCAAAACGCTCGGAAGACCGTAAAACGAAAGTCGGGTCCGGGGATCGAAGCCAGAGAATCCGCACCTACAATTTCCCGGAAAATCGCATTACCGACCACCGAATCAACTTTACGCTTTACAAATTGGACAGCGTTCTGGCCGGAAACATGGAACCCGTCATTGAAGCGTTGCTGGAATACGAACGTCAGGAACAGCGGCTGGCATTCGGAACGATCGACTGAAAAAATTTTCGGGACGGAGTTTGCTTCGCTTCCTTCCAGATAAATTAATATTTCAGCCATTTTCCCCAACATTTTGAAGTTTCGGCAAATCGGAATCAGCGTTCCCCTGAGGAGAAAAAATGGAAATTCGCCTTTTGCATTTGGACGACAAGGACATTACGCGAGTGGGAATACGTTCATTACTAGCTGATTCCGTACTCCATCTGGTTGGTTCCGTCGCGTCCGACGAAGAGGCCATGCGGTTGGCAGAAGAACGTTTCCCCGACGTACTCCTGATGAATATTCAGGCCGAAACTTTTGACGGCGTTCAGTTTTTACAGAAATATCGAAAAAATTTTCCGCGGCAAAAAGTTATTATCCTTACCTCGACGAACGACCCGTACTATCTGCTTCAGGCGGCGGAACTTGGGGCGCAGGACTACGTTTTGGATAAAATCGCGGGCATGGATCTTGTCCTGCTGATTCAAAATATCTACTACGGAACAGGCGTTTCACGTAACGAAACCTGGGTTCAGGCTTTAAGTATGGCCAACTCCCCCCAGTTTCGCGAACTTCGGCAAAAATTAACTCACCGGGAAGAGCAGGCGCTTCGTTTTCTTGTTCATGGAATGAGCAACAAAGAAATAGCCCGGGAATTAAAAATAAGCTCTGAGACGATCAAAGAACATCTTCAGCACATCTTTAGAAAAATCGGAGTTCACAACCGCACCGAGGCCGCCGTTTGGGCCGTCCGTAAAGGCCTGGCCTGATTCCTCTTTTCCCAAGTTCTGCTTTTCTCCCATATTCTGGTCGAACGTTTACGAAATCTTCTTCTATCTTTCAATTAATTTTACGCGCATATTCGCAGGAAATGAAATACGGCAATGAGACGCGGCCCAAATATCCCATTAAAATAGACAAACTCTAATGATTTTTACAAATATTCTTAAATTAACAATTTTTCTTGCCGATAAAGAAACAGAAAACGGCGTCGGAAAAATTAATCATACTCTAATTTGTTTCGGAGAGAAACATGGCGACCATCAAACCGAGTTTGAAAAAACGAATGCTTCAAACGAGTCAAAAAATGACCGTATTCATCGCAATACTTTGCGGCATTGCGCCAGGTGGAATCTCGTGTTTTGGCGAGACTCTTGACGAAGCATGGCAAATAGCAATTCGTGAAAACAATCAGCTTAAAGCGCGTCAGGCGACGGCCGCGGCAGCAGTCGCGGGAGCTGAAGCCGCCCATGCGGCAAGAATGCCGCGTATCACAAACGCAACCGCCTATACGGTACTTTCAGAAACTCCTAAATATGAAATCGATCTTTCCGGCGTCAAATCTTCATTAAGCGGTTTAGCGGAGGCAAATCCCGCTCTTGGCGGAGCTTTGCTTGGAGCAATTCCTTCCTCCTTCTCGACGCCGCTGATCAATGATAATTTTGCAATGTCCACAACGCAGGCGATTTTACCAATTTTTACCGGCGGAAAAATCACCAGTCTCATTGACCAGGCGAACGCCAGAGCGGAAGCCGCGCGGCAAAATACGAAAATCGATCTTCTCGATTTGAAAATGGGAGTTGCAGAAAATTATCTTCTGGTCCTCCGAATGAATCGAATCGTCCAAATTCTTCAAGCAACGCAGCGAGAATTGGAAGTTCACGTTCAAAATACGGAACAAATGGTCCAAAAAGGGGTAATCACTGAAAATATTTACCTTGCGGCGCAGGTATCCAAAGCTGAAATCGATCAGCAAATTCTTCAGGCGCAACAGGGTTTCGACATGGCAAAATCCGCCTATAACCGGTTTCTTGCGCGTCCGCTCCACACTCCCGTAAGCCTGGACGCATTAAGTATTCCGCCTCTTTCCGGTCCGATCGACCATCAAACGCAAATCGCGCTTGAAAATCGTCCGGAACTTAAGGCGCTTGCCGCGCAGGCGGCGGAATCAAACGCCAAATCGCGCGAATATCGTTCGGAACGTCTTCCAAACATTGCCGCCGCCGGAGGATACACTTACTTTGAAAACGACAATTTATCAACAAACGACGTCGCGTCCGCATCCGTCTGCATGGTCTGGACTCCCATCGACGGCGGCGTGAGCCGGGCAAAACAGAAAGCCGCCAATCACCAGACGACCGCTCTGAATCGAATGAAAGACGAAGCCCGATCTGGAATCGAACTTCAGGTGCGGCAGGCTTGGTTAAATGAACGGGAAGCCCGAAGCAGACTGGAAGTCGCCCGAAAATCAGTTGAACAGGCCTCAAGAAACCTTGAAATTGTTCGCAGTCAGTTCAGCGAAGGAGTTTCGCCCCACACGGACTACCTTCAAGCCGTCTCCTTAAAAACCCAGGCGGACGTGAATTTCTGCAACTCGCTGTGCGACGCGATCATTGCCAGTTATCGTCTGAAAAGAGCAACCGGCACGATTTAACGATTTCGCCGGAATCGTCATCGTTCGCCGCATAAAAAATGGGAATTTGAATCTTTCCGAAACAAATTCCCGTTTTTATGTCTTATGGAATAATGGAATAAACGGACGGCTACTTTTTAGCGGGATCAAATTCCTTAAGCAACGATTCCGGATTTCCAGCGTTCATTGCTTCTTTAGGACTCTTAACGGTTCCTTCAAGATAATTTTCGATTGAGGCGCGATCATTGATCTCTTCGAAAACCTCTGCGATTGCCATTTGCATTTTTTTGAAAGCGACATCTTTCTGAATCAATTCTTTCGCTTCGTCAAACGTGACTCCAACAGGCTCGGTAAATCCCGTGCAAAGGAGAATAATGCAGACGTTCTGAACCTGAATAATTCCGGAAAGCTCGCCCTCTTTTAAGGCGTAAGCGGCGTTTTCAATTTCGGGCTGTCCCGAGTACTTTCCAATCGGAGGAATCTCGCCGCCGTTTTCACGGCTAACCGCTTCTACAGAGTATTTTCTCGCCAGTTCTGCAAAACCTTCCTCCGTTCCGCTTTTTCTCGCCTCGCCCCAAACGCGCTGCGCCGTGCGCATATCGTTCATGACAATCGCGCGGCAACGAACTTTTTTACCGTAATTCGCTTCATAGCCGCGCTGAAGATCCTCTTCGGTCACTTCAAAACGTCCCGCGGCTAACTTTTCCAGGGCAACCGACGGCCAAATCGCATCCCGAATAAAACGTTCCTCCGTAACGCCATGCTTGGCCGTAACGCTTCGGAGCCATCCCTGAACGTCCGCTTTGCCGTCTTTTCCAACGGGGAAATTCATTTCCGCTTCTTCCGCCATTTTAGCCTGAAGATCCGCATCGGTAATCTGAATTTTACGTTTCTTCAGTTCCTGCTCGATGAGCGTACGGTTAATGACTCCAGTAAGAGCTTCTTTTCCATATTGAGCAAGGCATTCCTCCCCCAAAACGGCAATACTGATGACCTTACCGTCAACCTCCGCGGCCGCGCCCGGACGACGGTCCATTTTCGCGCGATCGCCGTAGAATATCTCTATTTTGGCTTTTTCATAGAGTTTCTGCATATATTCGCGGGAAACTTCATCTTCCTTGCGTTTTTTAACAATCGCCTCAAGCTCGCCTCTCACCTCTTCAAGTTTCGCGGCGGCTGGAATCTGTTCTTCACACAAAAGAATCAGAAACTGTTCGGCAAGCGGAATCGGCTGACTCAAATCGCCGACTTTCATTGAAAAAACGACCTTTTCCACTTCCTCGTTATTCGTGTGTCGCCGAAGCGGCGGAACGACGCCTCCAAGCGCCGCGGTATAGCTGTCCGTGGAATACTTCTGCGCAAGAGCGGCGAACTGCGTCGCGTCCTTTTCAAGTTCCGCGCGGATTTTTTCCGCTTCTTCTTTCGTTTTTACTGAAATCATACGGACTTTAACGGCAGGACCGTAATTTCGGTCGTATTCGAGCTGAACGTCGGCGTCCGTCGCTTTGATCGTTTCTCCGGCCAGTTTGCGCAACGCAAGCTTTGGCCGCACTATTTCATCCGCGTAAACCTTCGGCGAAACTCCCCGTTCGTCCTGAAGCAGTTTCAGAAACTGGTCCTTAGCGATCGAAAACTTTTTGGCCGTCGCGTCTATTTCTGCGAGAATCTCTTCATCCGTTACCGAAACGTTGGCTTCCGCGCAGGCGTTGTTCAAAATAAAACGGGTCACGAGAGACGCGAGGACCTGAGAACCGTAATCTTCGAGGCAGGCCGCGACAACTTTCTGACGGCCAATCTCCTCGTTATTCACATTCGCAAGAACCTGAAGCGCCGTCCGGGCGGAGGAGGTTTGAACCGGGATATTTTGCGACGCGCTCTGAGCGAAAAGATCGCCCGCAAAGAAAGGACTTAACGTAAGACAAACGCTCAACCCCAAACGTTGAAGATTCAATTTTATTTTCTGATTCATGGGAAACTCCTGATTATGTGCGGAAATTTCTGCGGAAATTCGTTCCTGAAACACAGTTCTTTCCATTTTTCAGACAAGACTGCCGCTCGGGACGGCAATTCTGAATTTAACGAATGAAATATACCTGATTTTTCACAAACAATCAAGAGCGATTTCTCAAAATGTTTTCGCCGCTCCGGATATTTCGCCAAAGGAAGAATATCCCGGCGCGTCCGTCACTTTTTCCGGTACCGGCATGGCGGATTACTTACGCAAACCCATACGAAATCGCCGTCGCGCCCTCCCGGAGCCGGAACCAGTTCCATTTTACGACCGCAAATCGGACAATACTCCGCCTGAACGGGAAGCGATTCGCCTTTATCTAGCTTTTCCTGACAGAAAACGCAATACTGCGCGTCTGGAACAACTTCGAGCCGTTCGCGCGGAATAACCGTTTCGCACCCGCGGCAACGTCGTTCCTCGATATCGGAAAAATCATCCGCAACCACGGAAAACCTTAATTTCGGCGAAGTGCAATCCG
>CAZWOV010000022.1:0-15583 GCA_964635645.1 uncultured Planctomycetaceae bacterium
CGAGGGCTTTTTTTAAAGAAAACGTTTTCTTTGGAATACCGGAAAAGAAGGTCTTTTTTTTTCTCTCAAAATGAAATTCCGATACTGAATCCGCAGGACGGTTCCTTTTTTTTCACGACGGACGGGCAAATCTGTCTTGGACCGGACGGACACGGCGGCTTAATTACCGCGCTGGAAACGACCGGCGCCGGCGACTCCATGCGAAAGCTCGGAATTGAAACGCTTAACACTTTTCACGTAGACAATCCTCTGGTTCCCGTTTTGAACGAACAGTTTCTCGACGCGCATCTGACGCAAACAAGCGAAATGAGCGTCGTCGCCATTGAAAAAAAAGATCCAATGGAACTTCTCGGCCACATCGTCCGAAGATCCGAAGATCCGAAGACGCTTCAAATTGTGGAATATCTTGATTTTCCAGCGGATTACGCCCAAGAAACAAACGAAAACGGTCGATTGAAATTCTGGGCGGGAAGTATCGGCGTCTACCTGATTCAACTTGAATTTTTAGAAAAAACGGCCCAAAAAATTCGCCAAAATCCCGATTTCCTTCCATACCATTTACCGGTAAAACAAATACGAACTCAAAATGGAATGGAATGGGGAATCAAACCGGAACGATTCATCTTTGACGTTTTACCTCTGGCGAAAAACGCGCTGATTTGCCGCGCAAACCGTGAAGAAGTTTTCACCGCGCTTAAAAGCGATCCGCTTCCCGTTCAGAAACATTGCTCAAATCTTTACGCCTCCTGGCTGCGTCGGGCGGGAATACTTTTCCAGGACGACGCCCGAGTTGAGATTGCGCCAAATTTCGCCCTTGACCTTGAATCGCTTAAAGAAAAAATTCCAGCGGGAAGCGTTCTGGCCGGTTCCGATATTTTTCTTAACTGAACGGTTCAAGCAATCGCTCGTTTCCCCAAGACAAACGCAAAATCCAAATGAAAACGTCCGCCTCTACTTTCCTTCAAAATCCCGAACGGCAAACGCCGATTACCGTTTGCCAACTCCTTCATTCGCTCGACGTCGGCGGAGCGGAGATTCTGGCCTCAAGACTGGCGCTAAATTTATCTGGAAAAAAATGGCGTTTTGTCTTCTTCTGCCTGGACGCTCCCGGAGTTCGGGCAGAAGAAATGCGAGCGGCAGGTTTTACGGTTGAAGTTCTTGGAAGAAAACCCGGTTTCGACCGCAACTGCATGAAACGGATCGTTCAACTCTGGAAAAAACATCAAGTCCGTTTCGTTCATGCGCATCAGTATACGCCGTATTTTTACGCAATGGGCGCGCGCGGTTTCTTCCAAAAGACTCCGCCGATTCTTTTCACCGAACACGGACGTTTTTTTCCAGATCTTCCCAATCTCAAACACAAAATCTTCAACCGGATTTTCATGCGTTCCACCGATCGAATCACGGCGGTCAGCCAGTCTGTCGGTAACGCGATAATTCAAAACGAAGGAATTCCGCGCGAGCGCGTAGAAATTATCCGCAATGGAATCGATAAGTTCCGCTTTACGCAAAATCGTCTTTCAGAACTTCAGAAACAGGCCCTGCGTCGGTCTCTGGGATTAACAGACGAAAAAGTTGTCCTTTTCACGGCGCGTCTGGATCCAATTAAAGACCATTTCACGGCGATTCATGCGATGAAGAGCCTTCTGAACTCCTCGTCCTATGAAAATTCCACAAAACCTCCCGTTCTTCTTTTGGCGGGAAACGGACCTGAAAAAAAAGCAATTGAATTGTGCATTCAGAAAAATCAGCTCGAAAATCAGGTTCGACTTCTGGGAGAACGCTCCGACGTTTCCGACTTGCTTCAGATCGCCGACATTTTCCTGCTTACCAGCAAAAGCGAAGGGATTCCCTTAACGATACTTGAGGCTTTCGCTTCTGGCGTTCCAGTCGTCGCGACAAACGTCGGCGGTATTCCAGAAGTAATCAGTATCGGGAAAAACGGTTTACTGGCGGAATCCGGAGATTTTTCCCAAATCGCGTTTCATCTGGAAAAACTTTTGAGAGACGAATCGTTTTCCGCTGAAATTGCCAATAATGCGCGGGCCCGATTTGAAAAAGAATTTACGGAAACGCAAATGCTTGCGCAATACGAAAAAGTTTTTGAAGAAATATCTCGCTGATTTCGCCGCAGTTCCTGCGAAAACAGATTTTACCGGTTTACCACCAGCCCGCCTCGTTGGATTTTTTCTTTTTCCAATTCGATTTTAAAATTTGATTTCAATTTTTTCAACAAATCCAACGTCCGGTTCATATTCCAGAGGACTATCCTCAAAATAAAGCTTTCGATAAAAAGAAAATCCTATCTCAACGTTAAAATCCAATTCTCCGATTTTCGGACGATCCCTCTCAATCCCAACCATCAAACGTAATTCACGGCAACTCATCAAATCATCGCGTCCCCCAAAATCAACCGCCCAACTGCTACCGGCATATTCTCCTGTGAGATAAAGCCAAAAAGATTTCATCCACGACGAATCCCATTCAAACCTGCGGCAAAGCCGCGGTTTGGGCAACGTCACTTCAATTTTCCAATCCTCATTCGGTTGCCAGATAGCGCCGCAGAGAGGAAGAACAGCCCAGTCGTCAATCCCCGTATAGACAATGCCAAACAAAAATTGCCAATGCGGCGTCGGAGTCCAAATTCCAACGCCGCCGGCCGGAACCCGTACCGCTTTTCCGGAACTGTTCTGAAAGTCGCTTGAATAAGTCGGCGAAACAAAAAGCATCATACGCCAAAACTCATTCAATTCCTTCATCCACGTAACGTTCATCCCTATTCGATAAAAATTATCGCGAATCGGAATATTCGGCGTCTCATAAAAATGATCAAAGGCAAAAAGCGGTGAAAGCAGAAAAACGCCGCCGCCAGGTCCTGGAAGAGCAAACATCGCCGAAAAATCAGTATGAAACGCTCCAAGAGCGTCGGCGCCCCCCCCGCCGCTTGAAAGGGACTGTTCAAATGTCGTTTTCTGAAAGCAGCCTTTCCTCGACTGAGGCGGCTCGCGCAGCAGATCTGTCGAAAGAGACGACTTCATTTCTCCGGAAGAATAAGACTCCCCGAACGTTGCGTTGGATGAATTTCGACCGGAAAGACTTTCAATCGCGACGGATTCGCCTGCGACAGAATTACCCCATTGAGGAGAGCTTACGGCCGTGTCCAGAGCTTCGGGAGAATCTTTCCACGTGTCGCCAACTGCAATTTCATCCGTTTTCTCCTCCTCAAACAGGTTTTCCCGAATTTCATTTTTCGTATTATCCTGAAAAACCATGGAAGATGGGGGCGCGTCCATTGCCACCGCCGACCCGGTCTCTGAAACTGAACCAACCTGCAAACCGGCGTCGGCTAAATGGAACGGATTCAATCCAAACGTTTCTTCGTTCGACGTGAAACGGCTCGCCTCCTTTTCGTACGATAAACCGCCATGCTCCATACTTTGCCCGCAGACGCCAACGACTCCAAAAATGAACTCGGAAAATAATATCAGTAAAACCCTAACCGCGTCGAACAAAATACTGATCCTGGGTAAAAACATGAAAATTTCCTTGTCCAGATAAATGGATTGCTAATCATTCTTTTCAAAAAACCTGACGTTCGTCCACTATTAAATCTAACGAATATTCTCCAAACAGTCAATACGAACTTTTCGTTTCCGACTCCCCAAATTTCTCTAAAAATTCCCTCAAAAGCAGGAAAACACGCGGATTCTTTTTCTCTCCCACTTGAAAGTTACCCAAATTCAGGTAAAATAAAAAGAAATTGACAAAATATTGGAAGATGAGAAAATTCTTTCTTCTTTCAGAAAACAACTCCTATTTATTAAGGAAAATCTGATGAAAAATTTATCCATCCTGCCCATTCTAATCATTGGAACCGCAATTACCCTCGTCACGGCTCCATGCTTTGCTCAAAATGAGGCGCTGGAAGACGCGCGGATTGAGAAAAAAGGAGATTTTTTCGTCTCCCCCGACGGAAACGACGCATGGAGCGGAAAGCTCGCGATCCCCAACGCCAACCGAACGGACGGTCCGTTTGCCACTCTTAAAAGAGCCCGAGATGAAGTAAGAAACGCTCTCAAAACGTCTCCCGCCGCTTATTGCGTGACAGTTGCCGAAGGGGTCTATGAACTACCGGAAACGTTCGTTCTGGAGAAAATCGACTCTGGAAAAGAAGGAGCAAGAATTACCTGGCAAGCGGAAAAAGGCAAGGAAGCGCGTCTGAGCGCGGGAACTTTCCTGAACCAATGGAAAACTGTCGACGACCCGGAAATTCTGAAACAGCTTGACGAATCCGTACGCGGAAAAATCGTCATGGTCGATCTGAAAGCCGCGGGAATCACAAACTTCGGCTCGCCAAAAGGCGGAGGAATCGAGCTTTTCTTTGAAGGCGTTCCCATGCAGATTTCACGTTATCCAAACGAAGGATTCGTGAAAATCGCCAACGTAGACGACAATGAACCGTTCGACGTTCGCGGAACCAAAGGCGATAAAGTCGGAAATTTTCAATTTGAAGACGAACGCATCCTGAAGTGGAGCGGCGAAAAAGCCCCATGGGTTCACGGATACTGGTTCTGGGACTGGGCCGAGGAACGTCATCCAATTGCCGAAATCATCAAAGAATCCAAAACGCTCAAGGTAAAACCGCCGTATCATTCTTATGGATATCGCAAAAATCAGTGGTTTTACGGCTTCAACCTCCTCTGCGAGATCGATATGCCGGGCGAGTATTATGTGGACCGGGAAGCCGGTATTCTCTATTTCTATCCGCCGAAAGAAATCAAAAAAAATTACATGGTCGTCTCCCGAATTGATACTCTGGTGAAAATCGCGGCCGACTATGTCACGTTTCAGGGATTTACGCTTGAATTTTCCCGCGGAACGGCCATGAGCATGGACGGTTCGCATGATCTTGCCGTCGGTCTCACCGTTCGCAACGTCAGCGGAAGTGGAATTAAAGCCTCAGGAATGAATCAGACCATTTACGGCTGTCATCTGTTCAATCTGGGAAAAAGCGGAATCAACGTCTATGGCGGAGATAGAAAAACGCTGACCTCATCCGAAAACCTCGTCTCCAATAACGAGATTCACGATTACGCAAGAATTCAGCGCGTTTACGCTCCTGGAATCAGTATCAACGGCGTTGGAAATACCGCTTCCCATAATAAGATTTACGACGCGCCGCACATGGGAATGGGGTTCGGCGGAAACGACAACACGATTGAATTTAACGAAATCTTCAACGTCTGCTATGAATCCAACGACGCGGGCGCCATCTATACCGGGCGAGACTGGACCATGCGCGGAAACGTCATTCGATTCAACCTTTTGAAAGACATTCAGGGGTTTGAAAATCGCGGCTGCGTCGGAATCTATCTCGACGACCAGTTTTCTTCCGCTGAAATGTTCGGAAATATTTTTGTAAACGTAACCCGCGCGACCATGATCGGCGGAGGACGCGACTCCAAGATCGTAAATAATTTATTCATCAATTGCCAGCCGTGCGTTCATCTCGACGCCCGCGGTCTGGGATGGCAAAAGGCCTTTACTGAAAACTGGATTAAAGAACTTTCGGAAACAGGAGTTAATTGCGGAATCAAAATCACAGAACCGCCGTACTCCACCCGTTACCCCGAACTCCTGACGATTCTTACGGATCATCCGGGAACGCCCGTCGGAAACGTTGTTGCGAAAAACGTTTGTCTTAACAGTAATTTTGGAAATAATCAATCGGGCCAATGGCGCGGAACGTCTATCTGGAACAAAGCGGAGGAATTTAACGTCGTCAGAGATAATTTTATCGAGGGCGACCCAATGATTGAAGACTGGGAAAATGGAAATTTCTCTTTAAAATCAGACTCCCCGGCGCTTAAAACCGGATTTCAGCAGATTCCATGGCAAAAAATCGGTCTGAAAGAAGATAAACTTCGCGTAAAATAAAGACGAACGGTTTTAAACCAGAAAAAATCAGCGGAAGTAAAAACACCCGCTGATTTTTTGAAAGAAATTTTATTTTGAATCCGACGTTTCAGACAATTTCGCCAGCTTTTTAAGCGTTCTCCAATAATCTGGAAGCTGTTTCACCGCAACGAACTGACGTTTCATCTCATTAATATTCGCAATCGGCGACCCTAAATACGTTCCCGGTTCAGAAATTGAACTGGGCACTCCCGCCTGCGCTCCTAAAATAACGTGAGAAGCTATCGAAATGTGATCGGCCAGACCAACCTGTCCCGCGCAAACGACATAATCTCCAGTAGAAGAACTTCCGGCAATTCCAACCTGCGAGCACAAAAGATTATGCCGACCTATCTGACAATTGTGTCCAATCATCACCAGATTGTCGATCTTCGTTCCTTCGCCAATACGCGTAGCCCCAAAAGTCCCGCGGTCAACCGTCGTATTCGCTCCAAGCTCCACGTCGTCGGCTAAAACGACATTTCCAAGCTGCGGCGAAAGAACATGCTTACCGGTCGAAGAATCGTACCCGAAACCATACGCTCCAATTACCGCTCCGGCATGAAGAATACAGCGCGCGCCAATAACGCACTTTTCATAAACTGTGACATTCGGAAAAAGCGTCGAATTTTCTCCAATCTTCACTCCTTCCATCAGGCAAACATTGGGATAAAGAACAACGTTTGCCCCGATCTCAACCTTCGGCCCGACGTAAACATTCGCCATAATAGTCGTATTTTCGCCGATTTTTGCCGTTGGATCGATAACAGCTCCTGGATGAATACCGGCGGAAGGACGCGAAACAGGCGGTTCGAAAAAAGAAACAAGTTTCGCAAAATCCAAATATGGATTTTCACTTAAAATCAACACGATTCCCCGGGGATTCCACTTTTTCATTCCATCCCCTGCAAATTTCCCTTCCGTTTCTTTCGGCAAAAGAACGGCCGACGCCTGACACTCTGCGAGCAAAGACAGCTTTTTCAGACTATCCAACAGAGTAATCGAACCAACTCGCGCTTCCGCAAAGGGAACTGCCTCCAAAATTTCAGGGTCCAGCTTTGCAGAAAGCTCCGCGTCGCTTAAATCTGAATCCGTCCAAAATGCAGTCAGATCCGCCGGAACGCCCTGGATCAATTCTGCCAGTTCTGAAAATTTCTTCACGCTGCTATCCCTTTTTAATATTCAATGACTGAAAAAACTTCGGCGTCACACTGCGTTTTGAGGAATTCTCGACCTTTGCACTCGCTGGAAAGCTCAAGAACAAAGCTAAATCCAATCACCTTACCGCCCACCTTTTCCACAAGCTGACGACAGGCGTTCACCGTGCCGCCGGTCGCAAGAAGATCGTCCACGACCAGAACGCGGGCCCCGGGCTTCAAAGCGTCCACATGCATATTGAGCGTGTTGGAGCCGTATTCCAGATCATAGCTCTGAGAAACCACCTTGCGCGGCAACTTATTCGGCTTTCGGATAAGAGCCAGGCCGCACTGAAGTTCAATCGCCATCGGAGCCGCAAACAAAAACGCGCGGGCTTCCGGCGCGGCGATAACGTCCGGTTTCAACTTGCGGGCGGCCTCTACCAACTGACGGCAAGCTTCCGAGAAAGCTTCCGGAACCTGAATCAAAGTCGTGATATCTCTGAAAATAATACCCGGTTTCGGAAAATCCGGAATACTGGTAACGTATTCTTTAAGATTAAGTTCTGACATTTTGAGCAAATTAAATGAAGTAAAAGTAATTGGGAACGACTGGTTCAAACGAACGAATCCGACTGCAACCGTTCCCGGTTCACGCGTTAAAGTTCGACTTCGGCATTTTCGTCTTCCAGATCCGCAAAATCTGCAAGATCCTCTTCCGCAGTATCCCCCGTTTCTGCAACCGGTTCCAGATTCGCCTGAATCTGCTCCTTGATCTCTTCGCAGATATCAGGATTTTCCCGGAGGAAAAGACGCGCCTTTTCTCTGCCTTGGCCCAAAGGCGTTTCTCCATAACGGAACCATGCTCCGCTGCGAATGATAATTTTCTGCGCCAGTGCAAGGTCGATAATATCCCCTTCGTAACTGATGCCGGAATCGTGCATCATGTCGAATTCAGCCGTTTGAAAAGGAGGCGCCACTTTATTTTTCACGACTTTCGTCTTGACTCTCTGGCCAATAACCGTTTCGCCATCCTTAATCTGACCAATTCTGCGCACGTCCAATCGGCAGGAACAATAAAATTTAAGAGCGCGTCCGCCCGGAGTCGTTTCGGGGGAACCATATCCCATCGTCCCAATTTTATCGCGGATCTGATTGATGAAAAGAACGATCGCCTTACTCTTTGAAATTGCGCCGGTAAGTTTACGCAGCGATTGACTCATCAATCGGGCCTGAAGCCCCACGTGCTGATCCCCTATCTCGCCTTCCAATTCCTTTTTCGGAACCAGGGCCGCGACGGAGTCTACCACAACAACGTCGACGGCATTGGAACGAATCAGCATTTCCGCAATATGAAGAGCTTCCTCTCCGCAAGACGGCTGACTGACCAAAAGCGTCTCAAGTTCCACGCCCAATTTTTTCGCCCAACTGGGATCCAGCGCGTGCTCCGCGTCAATATATGCGGCAATTCCGCCCAATTTCTGCGCCTGTACCACCAGATGAAGAGCCAGAGTCGTTTTTCCACTGGATTCAGGACCAAAAATTTCTACTATTCTTCCGCGTGGAAACCCCTTTCCGCCAAGAGCGCGATCCAGAGAAAGGCATCCGGTGGAAATCCCCTGAATATTCAGAGAAGAGTTCGCTCCAAGAGCCATAATGGCGCCTGTCCCAAATTCCTTTTCTATTTGCGATACGGTGGAACGAAGCGTTTCATTCTGTTCCAGAAGCGCATTAATTTTGTTATTTCCACCCTTTAAGGTCTCCTGACCCTCCGTTTCTTTTTTTTTCGCCATCCTGTTTGCCTTTTAATCTATCGTCCGTTTTCAGTTTTTCAAATTATTTCGAGGATGAGGCGGTCCGGAACGCTCTTCCCGATCCATATCCCAGTCGTCGTCTTCCGTTGAAGATTCCGTCTTAACAGGAAGTTGTCCGCCCGCTTCTTTAAAATATTTCTCTCTCATTTCCGAAGTATTATTTTCATCATTTTTATGATCCAGCTGACGTCCAACGACAAAGCGCGTTTCCATAGGAAGATCGTCCATACGCCATATGCGAAGTTGACAATCGTCCCCGCCGCCGAAAAAATACTTGTTATCCGGCGTAAAAAGTCCGGTGACCAGATAATAATTATATAATTCTTCGTCCATTTTCATCTGAGTTTTGAAAATACCCAGATAATCATAGGGTTCCCGACCGCGATAAAAGACAAATTCATCTCCTAAAAACAAAATGTATTTTGAATCTGGCGAGTAAAGAATCTGGCGAACGTTCCGCACCGTATTTTCCGAATTTTGAGTAGACCAGAATCTCACGCACTTAACCCCCTCGCGCGGTCGATTCGTACGCGGCGAAAATTTCCAAAACGCAATCCGGCCATAGTTATCCGCAGAAACTACCGTAAGCGTGTTTTTATCAGATTTATCATTTGGGTCCTTCGGAGAAACTGCAAGTACGACGGAATCGGCATTAGGAAAATCATGGCGGCTGACGCCCTGAACCAGATTCGGCTGAAATTCAGCGCCCGCAGAATTTCGAGGCCGTTGCTCATCCATATCCGCCATGCAGATACCGTACGCCGGATTGTTGGTGCGATTATCAAAATAATAGACTCCGGCGTTCGCCCCAGCCGCCGCGGCTAGAAGATATTTGCCGTTGTGGGTATATTTTACGTCGCAAAATTTTCCCACAGGATAAAACGTCTGATAATACGTATCAACCTGTTCCGACAATCCAGAACCGCGACGTCGAATCACTTCCTGCCAATTCTCAATATCCCAGAGAATAAGCGCGCCGCAAGTCGAATATGGATTTCCAGTTTCATCCAGCGCATCGACGGTAGCCGCCAAAAGAAATTGTCTTCCCGAAGGAGTAAACGTTACCGATTGAATGGAATGGACTCGCCCCATTTTCTGTTTAACGCGCATTCGGGGAGTCATTTTATTAACAAAATGCCACGTCGGCGTCAGCGTTCCGTTTTCACCGGGAAGATCGTCAAGACTCCAGAGAATCGCGTTGCCGCCGCTGTCCGCAGAAACGACTTTCGTACCGTCGGGCGATACGGCCAAAGAAACGATTGGAAATTCATGATTCCAGTAAACTACCGCAGGACTCATGGATTCCATCGACCAGAAGGCAATGGGATAACTTTCGACAGACGGTCGCAACTTCTTCCAAACGGCATTTTCACTTAAGGAGTCCGCCGTATGAACCTTTGCCAGATCGAACGATCCGGACGTAAGTAAATCGTCTAAATTCAGCTCGGAAAAATCATTCTTCGCTTCCTTACTTTCCCCCAGCAGTTTTTTCTGTCTCTCGTCCGTAATATCAATAACTCTTTTACCATTCTTCCCCAGATTAAGATAGTCGACGTACGCGTTAGTCGGCGTATCGGCGGGCCGACTGTCATAGGAAAGAAAACGGGAATTCCCCGATTCCGACTCTACCGATTCCTCTTCTAAAGATTTAAGAATTCCTTCATCCTCTTCAGACGGATTCCCTTGGGCGGAAAGCATATCAACACGTTCAGTACGGACCTGAGGACCGCCTCCCGTCACAAAATACCGCCCGCAGGGAGTTAAACAGACCGCGCTGGGATAATTCCATTTGCAGTCGACGGAAAAGGCCTTAACCTCCGCTCTTTTCAAGCCTTTCTCTTCCGGACTTGACATGGCGATAACCATATCCGTCGCCTCGCGTTTTTTGACGTCGTGATAGATCGTCCAAGTTATATAAATAGAAACGCCGACTCCCAGAAAAATTCCAAGCGTAATAAAAATAACCGTCAGACAGCCGGCAATCGTCCATTCCTTCACAATCTGTTCGTCGGGAAATCCAAATTCACCGTAATCAAGAAGAACGGGAGCTTCATCGCCGGATGACATGCCAGGCAAATACTGTTCGCCGCCAATTTCACTACTCTGAGAATCCTTTTTCCGACTTGACGGCGTATTTAACAGCGGATTTTCACGAACAAAAAACTCAACCATAATACGGCCTCTGTGAAATCTATTTAGCAAAATGGAGCGGCTGAAACAAGCGTTTTGAAAGCGACGGGATCAAATAAAACACTCCTCGATTTTTAATATATCATACTGTTCTCAAAATTTCAACAGTTTTTTTCAATCTTCCCGTAAAATTTTAATTAATTTAACTTTTTTTCATAAAATTTTAGAAACTATTAACAAAAAAGCTTTCAGAAACAGCCTGCACGAATAACTATTACTACTTAAAACCGATATCAGCCTCAAAATTCAATTTTATGGTCCCAAAAATTTAAGCGGAAAATCTTTAACGCCGACCGAAACGGATTCTTTCCTGAACCCGCCGGAATTTCAAATTTCATCGTTCGGATCCGTCGGAAAATTCCGCAAATACGGCGGCGCAAGTTTCAACGGAGCGGAACGACCGTTCGTTTCCTCCCAAATCTCCCGTTCTTCATCCGACGCATAGTAAGTCAGCCAGACTTCCTGATTTTCTCCAACGGCCGCGCAATCCCAGTGAAGATAGCCGTCCCGAACGGCAAGCATTTTCTCTTTGGACGGAAGAATTTCCTGGCAGATAAGAAGATAAAGTTCACGGTCGGACAGATGTTCGGTAAAATCCAGAACAATCTTTTTCTCATAAAGCGCTTCCACCAGCTTCTGAAGTTCCTGACGCACTTCCTGCGGCGTCATACGCGCCGGATGACGCGGTTGAAGCGGCGGATCAAACCACTGCGAAATCGGAAGAACAGGCGCCATTTCCCACGCCAGCATCATTTCGAGATATTCATTTTCAACGTCCAGCGGCAAATGGCGTTCATCAAGACTCACGATAGATTCGTCATAATACGGTTCAAGTTCGCTGCGCAATTCCGCGTTCCGAATCATCGCGCTAATCTCGTCTGCCGGATTTTTCATGATTTCTGCCATTTGTTAAACCTACCCTGGTTTTGCTCAATTGCCTGAATATCTAAAATTATTCCCGAAAAGCAAAAAATCCATTTTCGCTCACGTGAAATATTACCTCTAAAGAGAAATCTTTCTGCCGCAGTAGAAAAACAATTTTATTTTCCCTTCATTTCTAATTTACTATTTTTTTCGAGAGATTCAAGTTTTTTTTTACAGTTTCATGAAAATATTTACCAGTAGAAATCCATCCAATCGTTACCTTTGAAACAACCCGCAAATTTCACCCCGTCGCCACCCCGTCAAATCTTCTCTAATGCGCATTTTATCTCTCTGCATAAAGAAATTTTTAACAAATTTGAAAATAATCAGAAATTCTCTAAAGTATTTCAATCAGAAATTCGATAGTTGATAATGATGCGCTTTTTTCTATCAAAAGTGAGGTTATTCATGAGAAAAACGTTTACGCTCGCTCTTGGCGCTTTTATTCTTCTGCTCGGATTTCAATGCGCGTATGTGAAAACCTTTAATTTCAAATTTACGCTTGAAAACGACGGTTCTCAAACGGAAAAACCGTCTTCATGCGTTTTTCAGTCCAGTCCGCTTGCCGAATACTGTTTGTTGACTATTGGCTGTCTAACGATGATTCTCCCCTTCACCTATTCAAGTCCGCACAAAAAATAACCCGGCAAACAGACGTCTCTCCCCATTCGCAGAGACGTCTGTCAACGTACGCCGAACCCGCCGTCAAAATCATAGCGCGGCAATCCGATTCATTCGGAAAACAAACGGAATCTAAACGTTCCGCTTCATACCGTCCTTCACGACTTTTCGATGGGCCTCCGGAATATTAATCTTTTGCGGACATTTGTTCAGACACTGCTTGCAGGAAACGCACGAGGCCGCCTGAGCCAGCATTTCCAGTTCCATTTGACGGACGGCGGGCACGCGCGGACGAATGTCAATCGTATTTCGGAACTGATTATAGACGGTAAAAACGCATGGAATATTAATCTCCAACGGACATGGAAGGCAGTATTTGCAGTCGGTACACGGAATAAATCCCGTCGCGCCGTACGCTTCAAGAGCGCTCGCAATAATCTTCTTCTCCGCCTCCGTAATCGGCTTGAAATTGGAAAACGTCTGAATATTCTCTACCAGATGCTCCATACGGTCCATACCGCTCAAAACGGTAAAAACGCCGGGTAAAGACGCGACGTAACGAAACGCCCACGAGGCGACGGAAGCGTTTGGATTCGCTTTTTTGAATACGGCGTTCCCCTTTTCTCCCAGATTCGCCAGCAAACCGCCCCGAAGCGGCTCCATGACGCATATCGGAATGTTCCGTTTGCGCAGTATTTCATACTGCTCGCCGCTCCGATACGGAAACCAGTCGAAATAATTGAGCTGAATCAAAGCGAAATCCCATGAATGAAAATCCGCGATCTCAGCCAGAAGTTCCGGCGCGTCATGAAAAGAGAAGCCGAGATTTCGTATCTTTCCCTCTTCCTTCTTTTTCTGTAAAAAATCAACCATTCCAACGCGTTTCGCATGAGCCCAGGAATTTTTCTGGAGATTATGGCACAGGTAAAAATCAAAATACTCCATTCGGGTTCTTCGAAGCTGATCGTCAAAAATCCGCGTGAGATCCTCCGGTTTGTTGCCTTCGTACATCGGCGGCATTTTCGTCGCAAAAAAGTAGCTTTCCCGCGCGTATCCCGATAGAAGACGCGCGCAAAGTTCCTCCGCCTTGCCGCCAAGATAAGTATACGCCGCGTCAAAATAATTAACGCCAGACGCCATGGCCGTATCGACCAATTTCTGGGAAATATTCGTATCCGTCGGCATCCGAAAAATTCCAAATCCAAGCGACGGAAGCGAAAGCCCCCCCTTGAATGAATTTCGAAAAACCTGCGGCGGAACGTTCCCATTCTCCGAAGTATTCCCGGAAACCGAAGCCGCGTCTGAATCGGAGCCGGAAACCTGCGCATGACCGGAACCGGCGGAAGCTGAAACGGAACCGGCCTCGCCCGAAACGTAACTTCCGGTAGAAAATCCCGCGGCGGAAACGGCCGCCGTCTGTAAAAAGCCGCGTCGATTCATGCGTTTTCTCCTTTCATCAATTTCCATTCCGATTTTGCCGCCGTTTTTTCAGCCGCGCTGGATTCGGTTTTTTCAACCGCGCTTTCTTCCTCTTTAACCTTCAAAAAATCCTGTTCCACGGCCGGAATAATGCGCATAACATGTTTTGGACAAACCAGCTGACACGCCCCGCACCCCGTGCAGAGATCATCGTTGAATTTTGGTATCTTTCTTCCTCTGAAATCGACCATCGATATCGCGTTCTGCGGACACGCTTCCACGCATTCCGCGCATGGATGCGTTCCGAGAAACGCGCGGCATCCCAGAGGATCGTAACTCCCAATGCCCAGACGAAGTTTCTTTTTAGCCTCAAGCCCAATATTTTCCAGAGCGCCGGTTGGACAAATCTCCATGCACGCCGCGCAGTCTGAAAGACATTTTCCCTGATCGAAGTTAAGGAGCGGCTGAAGCGTTCCGTAAAGTCCATGCTGTCCCATGGAAAGCGAGACGGCGTTTCCGCGGCAAACTCCGACGCACAAACCGCAGCCGACGCAGCGCGTACGAAATTTTTCATAAGACCAGGCTCCGGGAGGCAAAACCCGCCGCTCTGCGTCTGCTTTCAGCTCGTCCGGTTTTCGGACGTTGCCGACGTTCAGAAAATGCCCGACGCCAACTCCCGCGGCAGTCGCGGCGGAAACGAGAATCGCGCGGCGAACCATATTGGGTCCCTGGGCGGGGCGCCCCTCCGCCAAACTCTCTCGAGACGAAGTCTCGGAAACGTCGGACGCTTTATTCATTTCCGCGGCGCTCTCTTTTTCTAAAGATTTGTTCACTCGACTATTTTCGTTCGGCGAGTCTCCTCCCAACGGCGGAGCGTAAGTAATGGAATTTGTTCGGCAAACCGCCGTGCATTCGAGACAGAGAAGGCATTCCGACGCATTCACCCGCCCGTTTTGAGAATCCAGACATCCCGCGGGACATTTTTTTTCGCACAGTCCGCAATGAACGCAACTCTTACGGAACCGAACTCGAAAAAATGAAAAACGAGAAACCAGCGAAAGCAACGCGCCGACCGGACATAATGAATTACAGTAAATTCTTCCGCGGAATCGGACAAGCGCCGTCAGCAGAATCGCCATTACCCACGCGGCGAAAAACGCCCCGCTTTCCGGACGAAACAAATGGTTCAGCATCACTACGTAATTCGACGACGGAAGAAGCCACGTCGCAGGAAAAAGCGTTCCCCCCAGAACAAGCGTCGCCGTCAGCGCCAAAACGGGGTAACGGAGCCATTTGAATGACCGCGCCGTTCGAAGATTCGTTTGCTTTTTCCCAAAACACTCCTGAAGCCCATGCCCCAGCGCTTCCTGAAAAATACCGAGCGGACAGAAAACCGCGCAGTACAGTCTGCCGAAAATAAGCGTCATGAAAAAAATTGTCGCCGCAACGGTAAACAGTCCCCATGAAAAGGAAGCAAGCAATCGCGTAAGCAACGGCCCAAGCTGAATCCGAAGCAGTTCTGAC